>NZ_JBALMR010000064.1:0-73943 GCF_036963165.1 Bacillus sp. JJ675
TTAGGGGAGCATATCATACCGCCTGTCCTTTTTATCCGTTTATGATCGTTCCCCCGTTGACATGGAGCACCTGCCCGGTCATGTAAGAGGAATCGTCGCTCGCCAGAAACAAATAGCTCGGCGCTACTTCGACAGGCTGTCCCGGACGCCCCATCGGCGTCGTCGAGCCGAACACCTCGACTTCCCTTTCGGTAAACGTCGACGGGATCAGCGGCGTCCAAATCGGTCCCGGCGCCACGCCGTTGACGCGGATACCCTGATCAACGAGCGATAAAGCAAGCGATCGCGTAAACGACGTAATCGCTCCCTTCGTCGATGAATAATCGATCAGCCTTTCATTGCCGGCATACGCCGTAATCGACGTCGTATTAATAATCGAGCTGCCTTTTTTCATATGGGGCAGAACTGCTTTTGTTAAGTAAAACATCGAAAAAATGTTGGTTTGAAACATCCTGAGCAGCTGATGGCTCGTGATCTTTTCGATTCCTTTCTGCGGATGCTGTTCAGCTGCATTATTGACAAGGATATCAATCGTCGGAAATGCTTCATTCGCCCGGCGGATCGCCTCATTGCAAAACGCTTCATCCCCGATGTCTCCGGCGATCAGCATGCAGCTTACGCCTTCTTTTTCGACATAAGCCTTCGTTTCTTCCGCATCGCGGTGCTCATTCAAATAAACGATGACGACGTTTGCCCCCTCCTTCGCAAACAAAACGGACACCGCCCGGCCGATCCCGCTGTCTCCCCCTGTAATAATCGCTGTTTTCCCGGCCAGTTTTTTCGCCTTTTTCGGCCTGTCAAAAACGGGACGGGGGTTCATCACATACTCCAATCCGGGCTGCTGGTTCTGGTGCTGGGGAGGCAGTATTTTTTTCGGCTGTTTACTCAAAGTGATTTCCTCCTTCACATCAATTAAACCTTACTATTTTATGGATAAATCAAATTTTTATGACAAGCCGTTTCCCGCGCATGAATATTTCTACATTGGAAAATGTAAGAACAAAACACATTTGGAGGGAACATTGTGACACACCATGAGCAAAAACTGCCTGACTCGCCTGAATCGTATTGGAGAGACAGCACTGACCTTCCTTCATTTCAGGAGCTTACGGAGGATGTGAAGACGGATGTCGCGATCATCGGAGGCGGCATGACCGGGATTACGACGGCATACATGTTGACGCAAAAAGGATATCGCGTCGTTTTGATTGAAGCAGGACGCATTCTGAACGGAACGACGGGGCATACGACCGCAAAAATTACCGCCCAGCATGACTTGATTTATGATGAACTGATCAACCATATCGGAATGTCTAAAGCGCGGGCTTATTATGAAGCGAATCTCCAGGCTCTTTCATTCATCAGAAATCTCGTTCATGAACAAAACATCTCCTGCGATTTTCAAGAACAGGACGCCTGTATTTATACAACGGAAGAAAAATCGGTCCAAAAGATCAGAAAAGAGCATGAAGCCTATCAGAAGCTCGGGATTGAAAGGGAGTTCATCAAGGACCTTCCCGTCCCGATCGATATTAAAGCCGGCCTCATAATGAAAAATCAGGCGCAGTTTCATCCGCTCCATTACTTGAAACATCTTGCCGGCGCCGTTCAAAAAGCGGGCGGAAAACTGTTCGAAAACACGGCCGCCAAGGAAATCAAAGAAGGAGATCATCCGAAGGTGCTGACGACAAACGGGCATATGATCATCAGCGATTATGTGGTGTGCTGTACGCACTTTCCGTTTCATGATAAAAAAGGCTTTTACTTTGCAAGGCTTGAACCGAGCCGGTCTTACGTACTTGCCGTCAAGCCAAAAAACCCTTACCCGGGCGGCATGTATTTAAGCATTGACCAGCCTTCCCGGTCGCTGCGTTCGGTCACGATCGGCGGCGAAAACATGGTGATTGTCGGCGGGGAAAGCCATAAAACCGGCCAGGGAAAAGATACGATAGAGTATTACAGAGCCCTTAAGTCGTTCGCAGAAAGTGTACTCGGCATCGAAGACATCCTCTATCGCTGGTCGACGCAGGATTTAATCACCCTTGATAAAATCCCTTATATCGGACCGATTTATCCGAAAGAAAAAAGGATCCTTGTCGCGACCGGATTCCGAAAATGGGGCATGACGTCGAGCACGCTCGCCGCTCAAATCATGACCGACCATATTACAAACGAAAGCAATCCGTATAAGGAAATCTTCGACCCTTCCCGCTTTCATCCTGATCCGAGCATCAAAAAAGCGATTTCCTTTAATACAGACGTCGCCCGACACCTTGTTGAAGGAAAGCTTGAACAGCCGCTCCGCACCCCTGATGAGCTTGCCCCAGGAGAGGGATCGGTCGTTTCAATCGGAGGAAAACGGGCCGGGGCATACCGCGATGAAAACGGGCGGCTCCATACCGTCGATACGACATGCACCCATATGGGCTGCGAGGTCGAATGGAATGACGGAGAAAAGACATGGGACTGCCCATGCCACGGTTCGAGATTTTCAATCGACGGCGAAGTGGTGGAAGGTCCTGCGGTCGCACCGTTAAATGATCCCAAAAGCTAGCATCCCCCGCTAAAAAAAAGAAAAGAACAGCCGATAAAAAAGATAAATGCTGGAAAATTTTAAAATCCGGCATTTTTATTATCGTTTACAGGGGGATACGGATTGTGTTATTCAAAAAGGATAGAAAGACAGAACGCTCGCTATTGGCTGAAAGGGGCAATGACAAAACAAACAGAATCAGGCTTTCGGATCATCCAGAATTTCAAAAGCAGCTCGCCATGGTCGGTTTGACGAATGAAGACCTCTGGGTGTTGAGCAAGCTGAAGCCTTTGGTTTCAGAGCATATCGAGACCATCGTCGCCCGGTTTTATCAAAACCTTGAGCATGAAAGCTCGCTGATGGACATCATCCATGACAACAGTACGGTCGACCGCTTGAAAAAGACGCTCTCCATCCATATAAGCGAAATGTTTTCCGGAATCATCGATGAAGCGTTTTTAGAAAAAAGAATCCGGATCGCCCACGTTCATTTGAAGATCGGGCTTCTGCCAAAGTGGTACTTGTGCGGCTTTCAAGACCTTCTTCTATCATTCCTGGCATTATTTGAAAGCGCCTTAACCGCCGGTGAATACATGCGGGCCGTCAAAGCGGTCACGAAAATCCTCAACATTGAACAGCAGATCGTTTTGGAAGCCTATGAAGAAGAGCATGCTAGAATCCGTACGCTTGAAGAAGAGCGGAAAGCCGAACTTCACAGGCAAATCAAGGATACGTCAGGCTCGCTTGCCGCATTGTTTGCAGAAACGACGGGCGCTGTTCAGGAGCTGGTCGACAAATCGGCAGACATCACCAAAAGATCGAGAGCTGGAACGAAGACGGCGAGTTCTGTCGAAGAAAAATCAATCGGCGGCAAAAAGGAACTCGAGGAACAGGAACAGCAGCTGAACAAGATGGGAAGCAGCATGACCGAGATCGAGCAGGAAATTAAAAAGCTGGAAGAAATCGCAGGCCAAATCGAAAAGATTTTCGGCATCGTAACGGGCATCGCCGAGCAGACGAACCTGCTGTCGCTCAACGCTTCGATTGAATCGGCGAGGGCCGGGGAACACGGAAAAGGCTTCGCCGTTGTCGCCAATGAAGTCAGAAAGCTTTCCGACGATACGAAAAAAACCGTCTCAACGGTCTCAGAGCTTGTCGATAACACAAACGCGCAGATCGGAATCGTGACCAGACACATTACAGGGGTAAATCAGCTTGTGGTCAAAAGCAAAGAAAAAATGGCAGAGATCAATCATTTATTCGATGACATCGTCGGCAGCATGAAGCTCAGCAAAAATCAAAGCGGCAAGATCGAAGAGGATCTGAAATCCTTTTTAAGCGGCCTTCAAGAGGTAAACGGAGCGGTATCACAAGTCGCTGCTTCTGTCGATTCGCTTGTCGAACTGACAGAAAAATAAGCTTGAAACAATCCACAGATCACCCTTATCTGTGGATTTATTTGACACTGAACCGTAATCCTGGCACGGGTCCGTTTGCTGGAAAAATTGCGGCGTTCGCCCAAGAACTTGGGTTTTTTTATCATAAACTGAATCTAAAGAGGAACTTTGGCGATCAGGGAACATCTTGAGACCGCGGCTTGGGAATGCCGGCCAAATTAGTGAGTACCCGTTTTGAATTTTAGTATAATGGTTGTATCATATAAAAAACGTGCACTCGTGTTTGAAAAGGAGATCTTTTTTAATGACTGCGATTTGCTTAATCCGGCACGGAGAAACCGACTGGAACGCTTTAGGAAAACTTCAGGGAAGAACCGATATCCCTTTGAATGAAACCGGAAGAAGACAGGCAAAAAAAACCGGAGAATATTTAAAAAACACATCCTGGGACGTCATCATTTCCAGCCCGTTAAAAAGAGCCAGGGAAACGGCAGACATCATCAACCAGTACCTCGGGCTTGATATTGTCGAAATGGATGATTTCATCGAACGAAATTACGGGGATGCAGAGGGTATGCCGTTTGAGGAAAGAATGAAGCTGTACCCAGATAAAAATTATCCGAACCAGGAATCAAAAGAGGCGTTGACAGAACGGATGATGGCCGGCATTCAAAAGGTCAGCGGGCAATACCGGAATCGAAAAGTGCTGATCGTCGCCCACGGAGCGGCGATTCACGCGCTCTTGTCCAGGATTTCAAACGGGGACGTCAACCTTGACAACACGAAACTCGTCAACGCCTGCCTGAGCAATATCCATTTCCAGGAAGATAAATGGCATGTCCAAGACTATAACCTTTCAGAGCATCTATCCGATTAACACATGCGGACGGCAGATTCGGCTGCCGTCCGCATGTTACGTTTTGCTGCGCTTCGCTTCACGCCGCAGCAAATAAATAAAATAAGGGCCTCCGATCACGGCTGCAATCAAACCGGCCGGGACTTCAACGGGCGGGATCAGCCCTCTCCCCGCCGCATCTGCCAGAAGCAGGATAATGGCGCCGACCATTCCTGAGACGGGGATCAGGATGCGGGATTCAACGCCTGCCAGCCTTTTCGCAATATGCGGCGCCATCAGCCCGATAAAACCGATCGTCCCTACAGCGGTTACGGAAGCAGCCGTCAAAATGACAGCCGCGGCAAGCAGCAAAAACCGCGTCCTTTCAAGCCGGACGCCAACGCTTGTGGCAATCGCGTCCCCGGATTTGATGATATCAAGCGGCTTTGCCGCAAGCCACACGGGCGGAATGAGCAGACAGCACCAGATGAACAGAGAAAGCACATCAGTCCAGCTTCTTCCCCATAAGCTTCCGTTCAGCCAGATTAAAGCGCTGTTAACATTCGGACTTCCCCCTGAAATCAAAAGCTGAATCCCTGAATGGCAGAAAGCGTTGACGGCAATCCCGACTAGTGCCAGCCGCAACGGTGAGATGCCGTTTCGATAAGCCAACACATAAACAAAAACGGCCGCAACGATGCTCCCGGAAAAAGCAGCTCCCGTAAATAAGATGGAACAATGCTCTGAAAACAGCACAGTGACAATGACCGCGCCGAGCCCCGCTCCCCCCGTTATCCCGAGCGTGTCAGGGGCGGCGAGCGGATTTCTCATCAGCGACTGGGCGACAACACCCGCAACAGCGAGGGCGCTGCCTGCAAGCACGGCCAGGATGACCCGCGGCATTCTGAACTCCATCACCATAAACCGAATTCCCGGATCGCCCTGCCCCGCCAAAGATTTGATCACATCTCCGAGCGGAAACTTCTCATCGCCGATCATTAAATTGGCCGCTACCAAAAGCAGCAGGAAAACCGGAAGAATGACAAGTACGGCTGCCGGCTTTCTGCGTTGCCTTTTTGTTATGTCTGTTTTGCTGTTCATGATGCCGATCCCTCTTTTCGTCTCCGCGCCAAATAAATAAAAAAGGGCGTTCCGATGAATGCCGTGACGACGCCGACCGGCGTCTGATACGGATAATAAACAAAGCGTGAAGCAAGATCCGCCGCAAGAAGCAGCAACGCGCCACAGATCGCCGAATATGGAATAACCGTCCGATAATCAGCCCCCATCATATAGCGGATCATATGAGGAACCATCAAACCGATGAACCCGATCGGGCCTGCTGCCGCTACGGAAACCCCGGCAAGCGCGATGACGGTGACGGCGATCAGCATCCTACTGATCCACACTTTTTGCCCCAGCCCTTGAGATATGTCATCGCCCAGGCTAAGAACGGAGGCCGTTCTTCCTAAGGCAATCGCAATCAGCAATCCAAGAAAGCTGACAGGAATCAAAAACCCAAGCTTTTCCCACGAACTCCCTGCTAATGACCCCGAAAGCCAAAACAAAATCGTCTCCGTCGACTCCTCATGAAAAATGAGGAGCATCTGCGTAACGGACGCAAGGATCGCCTGAATGACGACACCGACTAACGCAAAGCTGATATCCCGCTGATTTTCGCTGAAAACAGAAGCGATCGCATAAACGGTAACGGCGGCAACGGCTCCTCCTATAAACGCCGTCCCCATCGTCATCATCGGGACGGCGGCAGCCGGAAACACGACCGTCAAAAAAACGACAGCCGCCGAGGCCCCGGCATTAATGCCAAAAATGCTTGGTGACGCGAGGGAATTTCTCGTAACCGCCTGCATGAGCGCGCTCGCAGCTCCAAGGTTCGCGCCGATCAAAGCAGCTTCCAAAGCGCGCGGGATCCGAATGGATAAAATGATAGAATCCAATTTTGAATCGCCGTATGAAAAGATGGCCGACCATATATCAGAAAGCGCAATATTGGCAGAACCGACCGAAACGGAAAGCGTAAAACATACGAATAAAAGAATAATGAGAGCGATGCGGGTCAAAAGCACCTTTTTCATGAAAACAGATCACCTTCCTCGTAAAAAACAAGCGCATGCTTTGTTGAAAAAGCATGCACAGAAACCGCATTAAAAACAGCCGGTCATGTATCGATAGGCACCGGGGTCGGCGCCTAACATCCTAACATCAAAAATTCATTTCAGAATATCATTTTCGATTTGATCGATCACGGCATTTGCTCCGTCAATGCTGCGGCGAAGCGACCATGCGAACCTGTCGACTTTATACACTTTGTGATGCTTGACGGCGCTCAGCTTGTTCCAAAGCGGATCATTTTCAAGCGGCCGTTTTCCGTTTTGATCAACTTTATCCTTTTCTCCCGACATTAAAATGATGACGTCCGGGTCTTTCTCGAGAAGCTGTTCGACGGTCATTTTAATGTTGACGGACTCGCCGTTTTCAGCATTGCTTTTTTTGCTGTCGCCTACCGCGTATGTATAGCCGATATATGTCAACAGCTGGGAGGTGAAGAAGTTTTGGTCACGGACTGTGACAGCTTCATTCGTATTGCCGAGCAGAAGAACGCTTTGTTTTTTGTCAGAGAGCTTCTCTTTCAGCTGTCCCAGCTTTTTTTTATGTTCGGTGATTTTTTTCTCCATTTCGCTTTCCTTTCCCACCGCTTTTGCAATCGTAAGGGAAGCATCAATCGTATCCTGGTAGTCGGCATTTAAATTTTTCAGAGCAATCGTCGGCGCGATTTTCGACAGCTTGTCATATACACCGCTGTGTCTGCTTGAATCCGCGATAATCAGATCGGGCTTTAATGCCGCGATTTTTTCAAAGCTTGGCTGCGCCCGTGTCCCAACTGATGTATAGCCTTTGATTTCTTTTCTTACTTGTTCATTTATAAACTTCGGCTTTCCGTCATCTGCGACGCCGACCGGTTTCACGCCTGCATCCAACAGGGCGTCGATAAATCCGAGCTCAAGGACGACAACCTTTTTCGGATGTTTGGGCACTTTCGTTTCGCCCAGATCGTGTTTAACCGTTACGGTATCCCGGCCGGAATTTGAAGCGCTCCCTCCCGAACCTGAGCAGGCAGACAAAACAGTGATGAGAAAGACAAAAGATAGAATCGTAAAATATCTAAGCTTCATATGTATCTCCTTTTTTCTTTATGTAGACTGAAATTATTATAGCAACAGAACATCATAATGACAATGATAATCATTATCACTATGAAGAAAAAGAAAACAAACTCCTCTTTCCTAGCCGGGAGAAAGTCAAATGACCGTTATGATGATCATCGCCGTACCCGCCACATTGAAAGGAACATGCAGCCAGCTTAGGACAGCTTGTTTTTTCGGCGAGAGGAATGAAAGGCTTCCTATGTAAAAGCAAACGCGAGAGCCGTACCGAACAAAACGACAAACACAATGGCCGCCCAACCCCACGTTGCAGAGCTTCCCGAGATACCCCATAAAGGCGCACCGATCAGCACCATGAACATTCCTTTAGTAAGCCTGCATATTTGCATTTAATATTTTCACAAAATGAGAGGATGCATGACGCCTTGCAGCTATTGGGGATCACGACCTTTTTCACACGATCGGCCGGTATAAAAAATCGGCTAGTTTCATTCTTAAGACCTTTAGATTTTTTCTAAAATAGGAAAAGAAGCTCGAAAAATCAAATATATTTTTTCAAAAAAATAGGTCTACCATATATTTCATTTTTTCTATATAATAAATTAACAGAATAATTGGAATAGAAGATATTATCTACATATTTCAATTATTCTGAATAAAAATGGAGGAGAGTGATTAGTGGTGAAAAAGAGGAGTTTATGGCTTAGCGTGCTGACGGCCCTTTTGCTTGTTTTTACAATGGCTTTCAGCAATCCGGCTTCTGCTGAACAGCCGGCGAAAGATGTAGAAAAGGATTATATTGTCGGATTTAAGTCATCGGTAAAAACAGCAGCAGTCAAAAAAGATGTCATTAAAGAGAGCGGCGGAAAAGTGGACAAGCAATTCAAGATCATCAACGCCGCAAAAGCGACGCTTGATCAGGATGCGGTAAAAGAGCTGAAAAATGATCCAAGCGTTGCCTACGTGGAAGAGGATCACGTCGCTCATGCGCTGGCACAAACGGTTCCTTACGGCATTCCGCAAATCAAGGCTGACAAAGTACAGGCTCAAGGATATAAAGGAGCTAATGTGAAAGTCGGTGTCATCGATACGGGGATCGCTGCTTCTCATTCAGACTTAAATGTCGTCGGCGGAGCAAGCTTTGTCTCTGGTGAAAGCTACAATACTGACGGAAACGGGCACGGCACGCATGTTGCCGGAACAGTGGCGGCGCTTGACAATTCAATTGGCGTTTTGGGCGTTGCGCCAAATGTCTCCCTATACGCTATTAAAGTGTTGAATTCAAGCGGAAGCGGAACATACAGCGCGATCGTCAGCGGAATCGAGTGGGCCACGGCGAACAACTTGGATGTCATCAATATGAGCCTTGGCGGACCATCAGGCTCAACTGCGCTGAAACAGGCTGTTGACAAAGCATACGCAAGCGGCGTCGTCGTAGTGGCGGCAGCGGGAAACAGCGGAACATCAGGCAGCTCTAGTACGATCGGCTACCCTGCAAAATACGACTCTGTCATTGCTGTAGGTGCAGTTAACAGCAGCAACCAGAGAGCTTCGTTTTCAAGCGTCGGTCCAGAGCTTGATGTAGTGGCTCCGGGCGTCAGCATATACAGCACATACCCTTCCAACACTTACGCTACTTTGAACGGAACTTCAATGGCTTCGCCTCATGTAGCGGGAGCAGCAGCCTTGATCTTGTCTAAATACCCTACGCTTTCAGCTTCCCAAGTTCGCGACCGCCTCTCAAGCACCGCGACTAATTTGGGAGATTCTTTCTACTATGGCAAAGGGCTGATCAATGTGGAAGCTGCCGCTCAGTAACATATTTTAACAAATAACCCATGGAAAAAGCTAGTGTTTTCTAAACATTAGCTTTTTCTTCATTTGTCAGCCTTTTGTTCGACATTTTGAATCCGCTCCATGATGGTCGGATGCCCGTATTTAAAAATTTTGACGAGAAACGGCGGATTTGCCTCGCTTAAGCCCGCTTTTGACAACTCCTGAAAGGCGGTCACAGCGGCTTTTTTGTTTTTCGTCAATTCGACGGCATACTCGTCTGCGGCTTTTTCCTGATGCCTTGACACCGCGTTTGTAAACGGAGAGGCAGTAAAGGTGAGCACCCCTGTCAATAGCAGCAATAACGGCAGTGCGGCAAAGTCTGTGCTCCCTTTAATATGCAGACTGTTTCCATAGCGCCTGATGATCCATTTATAAAGCTTGGCAATGACATACAATCCGGCTAGTGATAAAAGCAGATATCCGGCAAGTCCTTTATATACGTGCTTCATGACATAGTGACCCATTTCGTGCGCCATGATGAATAAAATTTCCGGCTCATTGAGCTTGTTCAGCGTCGTGTCCCAAAGCACGATCCGTTTGTTAGCGCCAATCCCTGTCACATATGCGTTTAACGCATTCGTTTTTTTCGACATATCCACTTCATAGACGAGATTTGCGGGAATGTCAGCCTGATCGGCCAGCTTAAGGATGTCATGTTCAAGCTTTTTGTTTTTCAGCGGATAAAAATCGTTGTACAAAGGATCGATGACGACTGGCTGCAGAAAGAATAAAAACAGCGTAACCGGCACGGTCAAAAGCCACGCAAAGAGCCACCAGCGTTTTTCGCTCCTTTTCATCAGCCAATAGAACACCATCACAGCTGCTGCGGTTAATGGAAAGCTGATCCAAAAATCGATGACCTGGTCTTTGATCCAGCTTGCAGTCGACTGTGTTGAAATTCCGTAGTCGAGCGAATACTGATAACTGATCCAGTCGAGCGGCAAAGATGCGGCCGTCACGATCAGAAAGAGGACGAAAACGTATGCAGCGATTTGAACAGCCTTGAATCTTGACGTTTGCTCAGCCCAATGCGTCATCTTTCGCGATAAACCGGCGATCAAGAGAATAAAAAACAGAAACCACTCAAGCGGAATCCTGAGAAAAAAAATAAAATCTTTGATCTTCGAATAATCTTCTGTGAGAATCAGTTCTTTTTTGTTCATGAATGTCGCCGGATCTGCGCTTGTCCCCTTCAGCGCCTCGGGAACGGAAGAATCCCCGGTCTTGAAGAGATACCAGTAGAAAAAAAGTCCGTACAACACATAAAGCAGGCAGGCTCCCGCGATCCATTTCCGCATGGACGAATCACCCCTTCTCAAATAGCGGTTACTTCTATTGTAGGCTTTTTGCCGCAAAGTTAGAACCAAGCCCTATAGCGAAAGCATAAAACCTGCCGCGGCCAGCGCCGCAATCGTTCCGGACACGACAATGATGACGCTCATCCCCATGTACGACAATAAAAAAGCGATTACAGCGCCTGCGAGACCGTAAAAGGCACCGCTTTGCACCAAAAAAACTCCGGGAAAGATCAAGGCGCCCAATACTGCATATGGGACATTTTTAAGAACGCGCTCCAAAAATCGGGGAAGCTTAAGGCTTTCGAAAGCTACCAAAGGAATTACCCGCGGAAGGTATGTAACAGCGGCCATTCCGAGGATCATCCAGACAATGGGACTAAACATATTTTCTTTTCTCCTTCGACTTGGGATGATAAAGCCGTTCGATCAGGACTGCCGATAACAACGTAGCGATGACGATCGCCCAGCCCGCAGACAGCATGCCGCTCATTTGAAAAACGGTATTGAACAAAGCTCCGGCTCCAGCCAGAAACAGCACTTTCCTCTGCTTTTTCAAGGCAGGTACGAGGAGTCCGATAAACATCGCATAAAGGGCGATGCTCATGCTTTCCTGTAAAACGGACGGCATGCCGGCGCCTGCAACATGACCGGCGGCGCTCCAAAAAACCCAGCTTGCATAACCGGTGGACCCAAGCCCGATCATGTAGCGCGTCGTCAGCTTTTCTTTTCTTAAAGCAGCGACTGCAAACGACTCGTCTGTCACGGCAAAAAAAGCATAGAATGCTTTTTTCCAAGGAACATCGCGTTCAACAAGCTGATTTAAAGAAGCTGAAAATAAAAAATGCCTGATGTTGACGATAAAAGTCGTCATGATAATTTCGATGATGCCGGTATGGACGGCAAGCATGCTTAATGACATGTACTGGGACGCCCCGCCGAAAACGAGGGCGCTCATCAGGAACGTTTCAAACAGCGAGAGTCCTGTCGTTTTCGCCAAAAGCCCGAATGTCAAAGCAACGGGAATATATCCGGCTGCGAGCGGAATTCCCGAACGAAAGCCGTCCAAAAGTGTGAGCTGATGCTGATTTTCCATCGTGACACCTCTTACGGATAATAAATTAATGTGTAGCCTGTTGCGGTTTGTTCCGTTTTGTTTTCATACTTGTGAACGGTATTTGCGGTAAAGTGCATCGCATCCCCTTCGCGCAATTCACAGCTGTAATCCCCGCAGGAGACAGCCACCGTTCCTTTGCTGACGAGCACGTATTCCTCAATGCCGCCGTGATGGGGTTCTGATTCGTGTACACAGCCCGGCAGCAGTTCGATATAAAAAATTTCAAACTTTTTTTTCTGGTCGAAAGGAAAATGCGGAAACGCTGCATATCGGTCATCCCCGGCCGTCACGGGCGCCCTCTCACTCTTTCTGACGACCGTCGGCTCCCCTGCCGGCTTTTCAGCAAGCGATGTAAATGAGACTTGCAGTCCGTTTGCGATTTTCCAAAGCGTTGTGATCGTCGGGCTTGAAGCGCCTTTTTCGATTTGCGCCAGCATTCCCTTGCTCACGCCCGTCAACGCTGACAGCTGGTCAAGGCTGTAATTGCGGATTTTCCTGAGTCTTTTCATATTTTCGGCGACTTGCTGTTCAATAGAATTCATCGTTGCCTCCTAACAAATTGAACATTTGTATAATTTATTGAACATTATAGCATATTTTTTCCGGATGAAAAGCTCTTTGTTGGGATAAACTCCATACAAGAGGTGATTATTCTGAAAAAAATTATCGGCATCATACTCTTTTTCGGTATTTTATTACTCAGCTTTTTTTATATATTCAATCTCATGGCCGATCCTTTTGATGCAAGGAATGCCGAAGAAATCACAATCAGGCCGGCGGAAAAAAACGGCAGGCTGATCAGAATCGAAAAAAAGCAATATATCGACGGCATACTCAATACTTTCAATAAAGGAACAAAACTGAAGGAAAACAAGGCGCATGATTTGGCTTCCCCCGATTATCGCGGGAGCATCAAAATGAGCCCCACCGATCGCATGGCGTTCACCGTCTGGCTGAAAAAGGACGGAGCCGTTATTTTAAAAAATGAGGAAAAAACATACTATCATCTGAATCAAAAACAAAAAGCTGAGTTTTTAGAAAATGTAAAGAAAGGGACGTGAGCACGTCCCTTTCATGTGTTTGCCAAAATGTCTTTCAAAGCCCTGCGCAAAATTTTTCCGGTCGAGTTTTTCGGGATCTCCTCAAGGAAAATGATCGATGAAGGGCGCTTATATTTGGCGAGGTGCTGTTTGCAATGCGACGAGATGTCCTCTTCTGTCAGCGTTTTCGTCTTTGGAACGACATAGCATTGCACAGCTTCTCCCGCATTCGGGTCGGGAACGCCGATCACCACCGCCTCGGCGACCTCAGGATGCCTGTAGAGAATTTCCTCGACTTCCCGCGGATAAACATTGTAGCCGCCGACAATGATCATGTCTTTCTTTCTGTCGACGATATAAAAATACCCGTCTTCATCGCGCTTTGCAAGATCTCCTGTATAGAGCCATCCGTCTCTTATCGTATGGGCGGTTTCTTCGGGCATTTTATAGTACCCCTTCATAACGTTCGGCCCTTTTACGATCAGTTCCCCCACCTGGCCGGCCGGCAGTTCTTCTCCAAGCTCATTGACGACTTTGTTTTTGACATTGAGAATGTCGGTGCCGATGGAACCCGGTTTGCGGCCGGTGCTGAACGGGTTAAAACACGTGACTGGAGAAGCTTCGGATAAGCCATAGCCTTCCAACACGAGTACATTGAATCTTTCCTCAAATTTTTTCAGCAGCGCAACGGGCATCGCGGCGCCTCCTGATATACAAAGACGGATCGAAGCAAACCCTTGTTCATCGGCAGCCTCATGCTGGTACAGGTAATTGTACATCGTCGGTACCCCGGCAAAAATCGTCGCCTTATGCTTTTTCACAAGTTCAAAAACCTTTGCAGGACTGAATTTCGGGATGATTAAAATGGCGGCGCCGTTCATCAGCGGAGCATTCATGCAGACCGTTAGGCAAAACACATGGAACATCGGCAGGGCCGCGACGACAAGATCGGCTTCATTCATCGTCAAATAGCCGGCCGTATCATTCGCATTCGAAAAAAGATTTTGATGTGTCAGCATCGCGCCCTTCGGCTGTCCCGTCGTTCCTGACGTATAAAGAATCGCTGCTGTATCATCTTCTTTAAGCTCAGGAAAGCTCTGAGCAGCAGCCGGCTTCATCACCATTGCAAACGATTTCAATTTGACTTTCACATGCGGATCTTCCGGCTCGTAGAGCGGCCCTCCCGTTTCGCAGAATACAACATGCCCGACCTTCGGAAGTGATTCATGCATCTTTTCGTATAAAGGCAGGAGCCGGCCGTCGGCCACAATGACTTTGGCATCGCCATTCGTCAGCATATAGCCGATTTCTGTCGGCGTGTAGGCCGGATTAATCGGAATCGCGACCGCTCCCGCTTTTAACGTTCCGAAAAACGAAATGACAAAATGCGGCGTATTGCCGAGCAGCAATGCAACATGATCTCCTTTTTCAACCCCTAGTTCGCGCAGTCCTCCGGCAAAACAATCGATTTTTTGCTGCAATCCCCCGTAAGTTTCCGTCTGCTCCCCAAAAATATAAGCGATTCTATCAGGCTTTGCTTTTGCTGTTTCCTCCAATTTGGAAACTAAATTCATTCTCCCACCCCTTGAAAAATGAATGAATAACCATTCATTTTTTGAATAATAAAAAATCTATCCCCATTATAGTAAATGAATCGAAAACACTCAAGGTCTGATGGAAAATATCTTCCATTCCTCTCATAAGCAATCAAAAAGAGCCGCCCAATATGGGGGCTCCCTTTTATTAGTAAACGAGATCAAAAAACTCTTCTTTTTCAATGTTTCCGAAATAATGCCGAATATCAACGCCCTCGAGCGCCTCTTCAATCGCTTTTCTTTCATATTGGACGCCTGACAGCTTATCTTCGATGTCGCTGACATCGCCGACGCCGAAAAAGTCGCCGAAAATTTTGCATTCCTGAATGATGCCTTTATGAACCTCAAGGCGAATATCGATTGACCCGGCAGGAAACCGTTTTGAGTGCTGGAGGTTGAATTTCGGAGACTTTCCGTAATTCCAATCCCAGTTTTGATAGCGTTCTTTAGAGATTTGATTGATGATTTTCCAATCGTCATCAGTCAGCTTGTATTCTGGAATGTCTCCTTCGGTATCGAAAATATATTTGAGAAGCAGGCTGCGGAATTCCCCGGTCGTCATTTTTTGATCGAGAAATTCGCTGATGTTCGCCACACGGCTTCTAATCGACTTAATCCCTTTTGATTCGATTTTATCTTTTTTTACTTTCAATGCCGATACGACATGGTCGATTTCGGAATCAAACAGCAGCGTGCCGTGGCTGAACATCCGCCCTCTTGTCGAAAACTGGGCGTTCCCCGAAATTTTCCGGCCGTTCGCCATCAGATCATTCCGCCCGCTCAGCTCGGCGTCGATCCCGAGGCGCTTTAACGCGGCAACGACGGGTTCAGTAAACTTTTTAAAGTTATGAAAACTGTTGCCGTCATCTTTTGTAATAAAGCTGAAATTCAAGTTTCCGAGATCGTGGTAGACGGCTCCGCCTCCGGAAAGCCGGCGGACGACAATGATTCCGTTTTCATCGACATATTTCGTATTGATTTCTTCAATCGTATTTTGGTTTTTGCCGATGATGATCGACGGCTGGTTGATGTAAAACAGCAAATACGTCTGTTCAGGATCAAGGTGCTTCAAGCAGTACTCCTCGATCGCCAGGTTGATCCTCGGATCTGTAATGTTTTGATTATCGATAAACAGCATGTTCGTTCCTCCTTTTAGTCTCCCCACACATAACCCGTCTCCGCCAGGTCAACCGGGCCGCTATAAACGGTTTTCGCTTCTTCTATCAATTGCTGATGATCCCCGAAGTGCGGCAGGTGTGTCAAAAGAAGCCTTCCTGCTCCGGACTCTTCGGCGATTCTGCCCGCTTCATGGCTGTTCATATGCCCTGCCTTCGCTCCGTCTTGGCCTGCATAAAAATTGCACTCGCTCATCAGCAAATCGGCGCCTTCTGAAAAAGGGATGAACGATTCCTGAAAGCTTGAATCTGCCGTATAAACGGCTGTATGTTCGCCGTCTGTGATGCGCATCGCAAAACAGTCGACCGGATGAATGGTCTTTAAAAAAGTGAACGTAAACGGGCCGAGCTTAAGCGGCGCTTTCGGGTCATACGCGAACCCCGCGGTATGCGTTTTATATGTAAGCTTCGAAAATTGTTCTTCATCAAACGGATGTCCATAAATCGGAAGCGCGTCTGCCCCTTTTCCGAGATATGAACCGACAAGCTTGGCAAATTGCAAAGGGCCGACATCCGCAATATGGTCATGGTGATAATGGGATAAAACAACGGCATTCAGCTTCTCAACCGGCAAAAACTGCTGGAGTTTTGATAAAACTGCGCTGCCGCAGTCGACAAGCACCGAATAATCCCCGGATTGAAACAGGTATCCGGACGTCGCTTCATTCGCAGCCGGAAATCCGCCATAACAGCCTATTACAGTAATCTTCATCGTTTTCACCTCATGTGTGTGGCTATCGTCCCCCTATACAATATACCCATTTTTCTTAAAAATTGCATGTTTTATATTTTTGTCATAAAACAGACATTGACCTTTTCGTATCTGTTATAATACAATGTTAACAATTAAAGGAATGGGGGATGCGCGATGCTCGGAAAAATCACGGAATTTTTCAGGAACCTGCCTGCCAAAAAATGTACGGAATGCGGCCGCGAAATCGAAGAACAGCATGAATGCTACGGAAATACGTGCTGCAATTGCCTAAAGCTGAAAGATCTTTAAATTTTTTAAAAAAACGCTCCGGAGGAGATTTGAACTCCGGAGCGTTTTTTTGTCACAAAAGTTAGGCAAAAAGAGAGTCATTTTTGCCACATAGGATAATTTTGATTATAATGATCTAGACGAAATAGGTATAAAAACCCCGTTCCCGGCACTTCCAACTCCCTGTCAGCATGATCAATATACTATATCTGAAAATTCAGACAGAAGAAAACCAAATTTTTTTTATAGACGAGATCCTTTTTTTTCGGATATACTGGATGTAATCGTGTCATTATTTAATATTTTTATATAATGAAAAAACTTACGTTGGGAGGGCATCTATGAAGAAGAAATTTAAATTCGGATTAGCAGCTCAAATTTTCCTCGGGCTCATTTTAGGTGTCGCAGTCGGCGCCATCTGGTTTGGCAATCCTGCCATAGAAACCTATCTTAAGCCGGTGGGGGATTTATTTCTAAGATTAATTAAAATGATTGTGATTCCAATCGTCGTGTCAAGTCTAGTTGTCGGAGTCGCAGGAGCGGGGAGCGGCAAAAAAGTCGGCCGACTTGGATTTCGGACTATTCTCTATTTTGAGATTATTACAACTTTCGCGATTCTGCTCGGCCTTGTTCTGGCGAACGTTTTCCAACCCGGACACGGCGTTCATTATAGCAGCGGCGAAAAAACCGATATCAGCCAGTATGTCGAAACCGAAAAAGAGGCCAGCACCAAAACGGTCGCAGAAACGTTTCTTCATATTGTGCCAACAAACTTTTTCCAATCTCTAGCTGAAGGCGATTTACTTGCGATAATCTGCTTTACCGTATTTTTCGCACTTGGAATTTCAGCGATTGGCGAAAAAGGGAAACCTGTGCTTGCGTTTTTCGAAGCCACTTCACAGGCGATGTTCCATGTCGTCAACCTTGTCATGAAATTCGCTCCGTTCGGCGTTTTTGCCTTGATCGGGGTAACCGTTTCCAAATTTGGTTTTGGTTCACTGGTGTCATTAGGAAAACTTGTCATTTTGGTTTATGCCGCCCTTGCCGTTTTCCTGATCATCGTTTTCGGCATCGTCGGAAAAATGGCCGGCATCAATATATTTAAATTTTTAGCCTATATGAAAGATGAATTATTGCTAGCTTATAGTACATCAAGCTCAGAAACTGTTCTTCCCCGTGTCATGGAGAAGATGGAAAAGATCGGTTGTCCAAAGGGCATTGTCTCATTCGTCATCCCGATCGGCTATACCTTTAACCTCGACGGGTCTGTTCTGTATCAGGCGATTGCCGCTCTGTTTCTAGCTCAGGCCTCCGGAATCGATCTGTCAATTGGCCAGCAGATTACGCTGGTGCTCGTGCTGATGGTAACTTCAAAAGGAATGGCTGCGGTTCCTGGTACATCGTTTGTCGTGCTGCTTGCGACATTGGGCACGATCGGCGTGCCTGCTGAAGGACTAGCCTTCATCGCCGGGGTCGACCGGATTATGGACATGGCCCGCACAGTCGTCAACCTGACAGGAAACGCCCTTGCGGCTGTCGTCATGTCAAAATGGGAAGGCGAATACGATGCGCAAAAAGGCGATGCCGTATTGAACAATCGCGAACCGATCGATATGAAAATGTCCGGCTGACAGCCGAACAGCAAATAAAAGAAAAACGCACGTTGTCCGTTAGCGGAAAACGTGCGTTTTTTATAAAAATATACCGTTTGATCAATCAACCTGTCCAAGCAACCTCCCTCTGCCTGCCATACGATATATCGTAGCTACATTAAGATAGAAACAGGAGGGAAGTTCTATGTGTTATTACCATGATTACCACAAAAAAGATCATGACTGCAAAAAATACTACTACTATTACTACTACTACTATCCTTGCTATAAGAAGCATGATTATTACTATGATCATAAAAAGTATGATTACTACTACGATTGCAAGAAACATTATGATTATTGGTAAATAGAACATTCATTCAAAAATGAAAGCTTCCACATTTCTTGGCCCGAAAGGACTCCAGTTCCTTTCGGGTTTTTTTCATACGGAGCCACGGCGTCACGCCATATCAGACCGGACATATCGGTACAGAAGCTCGGCCGTATGCTCCAATGATGATTGGTGCGTTCTTTCAAATGCGTGTGAAGCGTCTATTCCCGGACCGATCAAGCCGTGGACGATATCATGCCCCGCTTTTATGGCCGCCGAGGCGTCAGACCCGTAATACGGGTAAATATCGAGCTTGTAGCGGATGCCGTGCTTTTCGCAAAGCTCGACAAGCCGTTTTCTGAGGCCGTAATGATAAGGGCCGCTCGAATCTTTCACACAGATCGATACCGTATATTCATCAGACGATTGCCCATCGCCAATCGCTCCCATGTCAACAGCCAAATATTCGACGGTTTCGGACGGAATATTCGAATTGCCTCCGTATCCGATTTCCTCATTATTGGAAATCAAAAAATGAGTCGTGTACGGAAGTCTGATTTCTTCCCTTTTGATCTGTTTGATCAGCTGGAGCAAAAGGGCTACGCTTGCTTTATCATCAAGGTGGCGCGATTTGATAAATCCGCTCGGCGTAATTTCGACCCGCGGATCAAAGGAAATGAAATCACCGACATTGATCCCGAGCGCCCTCGTATCCTCTGCATGATGAACCGGTTCATCGATGCGGACCTCCATGTTTTTCTGGCTGCGTTCGGCTTTTCCCGCGTCTTTATAGACGTGAACTGACGTTTGATGCATTAAAATCGTGCCCGTGTAAGTCTTGCCTGAGGACGTTTCGATCCGGCAATATTCGCCTTCGATTGAGTTGTACCGAAAACCGCCGATTAAATCGATTTTCAGCCTTCCGTCCGGTTTGATTTCCTTCACCATCGCGCCGAGTGTATCGACGTGGGCAGTCAACATCCTGTGCTTCGACTTGTCGCGCCCCGGAATCGTGGCGATCAGCCCTCCTTTACGATTGAGCCTTGTTTCGACTCCCTGCTCCTGCAGAAGCTGATGAATATGCTCTATGATCTGATATGTATTTCCGGTCGGGCTCGGAATTGAGACGAGCTCTTTAATAAGCTGCATCGTTTCCTGAACAGATGACATTTTCATTCCTCCCTTTACGTTATTTATATAGTATACATTACTCAATTAGAATAAAAAATTAGTACCAGATACTAATACTAGGTGTTATAATGTAAAAAAGGAGCGTGATCATCTTGAAAACTTTATCAAAAGCACGTATATCAGCCATCGGGGCTTATGTTCCGGAAAAGCGGCTGACAAATGAAGATTTAGAAAAAATCGTCGATACCTCTGACGAATGGATCGTTCAGCGGACAGGCATGAAAGAAAGACGGCTGACATCCGAGCAGGAATTTACTTCAGACCTTTGCATTAAAGCTGTAGAAAATTTACAAAACAGATACCCGGGCGCATTGGACGGCCTTGATATGATCATTGTTTCAACAACGACGGCAGACTATGCTTTTCCCAGCACAGCGTGCCAAATTCAGGATCATTTCGGATGGAGTGACATCGGAGCGTTCGATTTAAATGCGACATGCGCCGGATTAACATATGGCCTCCATGCGGCAAACGGCCTGATCACCTCAGGACTGCACCGGAAAATTCTCGTGGTTGCCGGGGAGTCGCTGTCGAAAGTGACGGATTATACAGACCGCACATCGTGTGTATTGTTTGGCGACGGGGCAGGCGCCTTGCTTGTCGAGCGCGAAGACTCATCCCCAAGCTTTATTACATTTGTCCAGGGCACAAAAGGAGACGGCGCCCGTCATTTGTACAGAACGGGTTTGCGAAGCGATTTAAAGGGGGAAGAGCTTGCCGGCGCCGGAAAAATGGTGCAAAACGGACGCGAAGTATATAAATGGGCGGCCAGGTCCATTCCCGAAGGAATTAAACTGCTGCTTGAACAGGCGCAAATGGAGCTCGAAGACATCGATTGGTTCGTCCCTCACAGCGCCAATATGAGAATGATCGAATCGATTTGTGAAAAAGCGGGAATTCCGGTCGAAAAAGCGCTGACAAGTGTCGAATGGTTCGGCAATACGTCATCGGCTTCGATCGTTCTCGCGCTCAATGAAGCCGTTAAACACGACAAGTTAAAAGAAGGAGATACACTGATTCTTTACGGCTTTGGCGGAGGTTTTACATATACGGGGCTGCTCATAAAATGGGGCGTTTCCGCTTCCTGAAAGTGAACCCTTTAAAAGAAAAACACCTTTATCGTCGATAAAGGTGTTTTTTCGATCAGGCAGGCTGCTCCTCTATTTTCTCTTTTCTCAGCAGCCTCCAGAAATAAAGGATAGTCAACGCCATCATGGCGACGGCTATTCCCCCGAGAATCGCCGCTTGCTCCCACATGAAAGCATAATCCCCGCTGGAAATAATCGCTCTGTAGCCTGCGATGCTGTACGTCATAGGCAGAGCGGAGTGGATGATTTGGAAGAACCTTGGCACAAGCGCCAGCGGGAACGTTCCTCCGCTTCCGCCGAGCTGAAGCACGAGCAGGATCACGGCGATGAAGCGGCCCGGATTACCCATTGTTGCCGCAAGGAACTGAATGAGCGCAAGACACGTGATGCTCATGATGATGCTGAACAGATAGAATCTCCAGACGCTTTGCACATCAAGGCCGATGCCGAAGAGAATGACCGTGCATGCGATCACAGCCTGAAGAATGCCGACCGGTAAGAGAATGCTGAATTTGCTAATGAACCAGCCGATTGCAGATTCAGGCCGGCTTGCCGGCTCTTTCACGTCAAACACAACGGTGATCATCAACGCGCCGACGAATAATCCGAGCGATAAAATGTACGGTGTTAAACCCGTTCCGTAATTTGAAACCTTTGTGATTTTTTCGCCTTTGACGTTGACAGGGTCTGAGAACATATTGTAATTTTGTTCACCTGCCTGTATGCCGCCCGTCTGATCAGCCGCGTCGGCCAGCTGGCTTGACAGCTTGCCGCTGCCCTCGGTAATCTTTCCTAAACCTTCATCAAGCGTTTTTGCCCCAGATGCCAGCTTGGAAGAAGCGTCTTTCAGCTTTCCTGAAGCATCCTGCAATTCGCCAAACTTCTCTTTCAATGTCTGGCTGCCTTCGGCGATTTTGGAAGAACCGCTTCTCGCTTCGGCGAATTTTTCGTTATAAGCCGCCTGTCCTTTCGCCAGACTGTCGAGTCCGGTTTGAATTTTTTCAGAGCCTTTATAAAGCTTATTGACCGAGCCGGGGAGCTGTTTTAAATCGTTAAGCTTCTGTTTGATGCCCGAAAGGTCAGGAAGCTTGCTCATATCCGGAATCTGGGCTTTGAGGCGGTCAAGTTCCGGCAGTTTGACTTCGTCCATCTTTTGATCAACCTGCTTTGACAGCGCCGCTTTTTGTTCATCCGTCAAAATGTTGCTGGATTCAATAATTTGCTTCACTTGACTGTTTTGATTTTTCAAGGCCCCTTCAAGCTTTGTAATGTCATCTGAAATCCTGCTGATTTCTTTTTTCGCCTGCTCTGCGTTTGTCAGCGCGGTTTCAAGCTGTGCAATTTTCTCCGATGAAATCGCGTCTTCAAATTTGCTAATCGCTTGGGCTTTTTCATTCATTTTCTCCAATCCCGCCACGATCTGCGGCATGCCCTGCTGCAGCTGGTAGGCTCCGTTGTAAAGCTGTCCCCCCTTTTCCTGGAATTGTCCGAGCGCAGAATCAAGGTCATGGATTTTTTCATTCAACGTATTGAATGCTGTGCCGAACCGGCCCATTCCGTTATCGAATGTGATTTGGCTTTTTGCCAATTTTTCAAGGTTCTCTTTGAGCTTCTTGCTTCCGCTTTTTGCATCTTTTAAGCTTTCATTCAGCTTTTCCGCGCCTGAGCTTGCTTTGCCGAGCCCTTTGGCGATTTTTCCGAAGTTGTCAAAGATCACTTCTGCATACTGTTCGCTGATTTCTGAGCCGATCGAATGCTGGAGCTGCTCAATCGCCTTATCGCTGATTTGGGCGCCGACGTAATTTCGTCCGGCATTTGTATGATAAATGAGATTCAGCTTTTTCGGATGCTTATTCATGACCGTGCTGGCATCTTTGGAAAAATCCCCGGGAATTTCAACGACCATGTAATATTCTTCGTTTTCCAGGCCTGTCAACGCCTTTTCTTTCGTCGTAAAATGCCAGTCGAATTTTTTGTTCTTCTTCAGCTCTTTAATAAGATCATCGCCGATGTGAAGATCCTTCCCTTCATACGTCGCTCCCTTGTCAGAATTGACAACGGCTACGGGAAGCTGGTCGACATGTCCGTAGGGGTCCCAGTATGCCGCCAAGAATACGCTGCTGTAAATCAGCGGAATAAAGAGAACACCGATCACGGAAATCAGCAGCTTTTTATTTGTTATCAGTTCTCTCCACTGGTGTCGTAGTACATTCATCGTTGATACGCCTCCTAATTGATGACCGCTTTCTCTATATTGGCCGCACCCCTAAAAAAAGAAAGAATGATCTATTGGGATAATCCTTTGACAATATACAGTTTCAGCGTTTCTGCTATTTCTTCTTTCTTTAATGGTTCATGGTGTTTTTCCCAATCAAAGATAAGCGCAATATACAGCTTAAAAATGACAAATGCATTCAGTTCAGGGTTACACGGTTTAATATCGCCATTTTTAATCGCTTCTTTAATTTTTTTCTCGATGTAGCTGATAATCATGTGCTCAAACTTTTCAATGACTTCCCTTACGGCATGTGTGCCCAGTTCTGCGCCTTCCTGAAAAATTTTGATCGTCAGCTGGTGCCTTTTTCTGTACTCCAATATGGCGATCAGCGCACGATGTGCATTTTCGTGGAATGGCAGGTCGGGATCAATCGCATTGTCAGCCGTTTGTTTCATTTCCATTAACAGCGAAGAAATGATTTCGTCGAATAATTCTTCTTTGTTTTTGAAAAAGGTATAAATCGTCCCTTTCCCGACATTTGCGAGCTTTGCCACAAGATCCATTGTCGTCGCTTTGTATCCGAATTGCGTAAACGATTTTGTAGCCGCATCGATGATCAGTGCTTTCCGGTCGATGGTCATGTTTTCTCACTCCAAAAATGACTATTTGAACATTTTGGTCATTAAGTACAGAATGTAATTTAACATATCCACATGTAAAATGCAATAATTTAAATTTTATTTTTTCCATTTTCAGACTCTGTTTATGTGGAGCCGCAATATAAGCCAAAATAAAAAAGCTGCCGTTTCACTTTCGGGCAGCTTTTTACATTATTTATTCAAATAAATGGGCAAGCACGTCTTTTACGGCCTGTTTGCCCTGGTCGATGCAATCCGGGATTCCGACGCCTTCGAAGGAAGCGCCCGTCACGAAAATGCCGGGGTATGACGTTTGAAGGCCTTCCCTTACCTTTTTGATTCGTTCTTTGTGGCCGACATGATACTGCGGCATAGCCTCGTTCCATCTCGTGATACAGGTCATTTCCGGCTCACCTTCGATTTTCATGATCCTCTTCAAATCTTCCAGCACAATCCTGACCATTTCATTGTCAGACTGCTCGACGACGGATTCATCCCCCGCTTTTCCGACGTAAGCCCTAAGCAGAACTTTGCCTTCCGGCGTCGTATGGGGCCATTTTTTGTTCGTCCACGTGCAGGCGGTAATGGAGAAATCGCTGTTTCTTGAGATCACAAAACCCGTGCCTTCATGCTCCATCTTTACGGCTTCCTCAGGAAAGCCGAGCGCTACATTGGCGACAGACGTTGAGACCATCTCCCGCATGCCTAAAAGCCAATCCTCGTCTGGAAACATCGCGGCAATCGCTTTATGAGGAGCAGCGATGACGGCAGCATCCGCATGAAGAACAATGCCGTTGTCAAGCTTGAAGCTGTAATGTTGTCCTCGTTCAATGCCGACGGCCTTGGTGCCTTTGTAGATTTTCGTCAGCTCGAGCTGCTTTTCCAGCTCTTCGACAATCGCCTGCAAGCCGGTTTTCAGCGTCTGAAACTGTCCTTTCTTTTTAACGGGCGCCGCTGCTTGCTTGCTTTTATTGCCGGCCGATTTTTTCATTCCGAGAATGAGGCTTCTGTACTTCTGCTCGGTTTGATAAAACTGCGGAAACGTCGACATCAGGCTGAGGCGGTCGATATCTCCGGCATAAATGCCTGACAGGAGCGGCTCAATCAGGTTTTCAACCACTTCGCCGCCGACGCGCCTTCTAAAAAACTCGCCGAGCGACTGATCGTCCTGCGGTTTGCTCGCTGGCAGCACCAAGTCCATCCCTGCCCTCAGTTTTCCCTGCAAAGAAAAAAGCCCTGTCGTCAAAAAAGGACCGACTTTTGTCGGAACGCCCATGACAGCCCCTTCGGGAATCGGATAGAGCGTTTCATTTACGAGAACATAAGACTGGCCTATCGCATTGTTCACAAGCAGATGCCCCAGCCCCAGATCCTTGACAAGCTGGGGAGCGCTCTGTTTTCGTTCCAAAAACGAGTCCGGTCCCTTTTCAACGATATAGCCGTCTTTATGAACGGTCTGGATCTTTCCGCCTAGTCTCGGGCTCGCTTCAACAAGCGTCACTTCGGCGGGGAGACCGTTCTTCTTGATTTCCCTCTCCAAGTAGAAGGCGGCGGCCAATCCGGTAATCCCGCCGCCGATAATGACAATCTGCTTACGTTCTCCACTCATATAAAATCGCCTTCTTTACTGTTCTTTCTCCAATCGTTTTAATACGACGGACGCCAAAGCATCGATAAACTGCGGTTTCGCATTCGGCATGTCCGGTCTGTAGTAGCTTGCTCCGATATCATCTGTTACGATCCGGCATTCATAGTCATTATCGTACAGCACTTCCAAATGGTCGGCTACGAAACCGACAGGAGCGTAGACAAAGGCTTTATAGCCTTTTTGTTCTGACAAGTCCCGCGTCAGATCCTGTACGTCGGGTCCCAGCCAAGGATCAGGCGTGTTCCCTTCGCTTTGCCAGCCGACGGCATACTCTTTTACCCCGGCTTTTTCGGCGATCAGCCTCGCTGATTCCTCAAGCTGCTCGGGATAAGGATCCCCCATGCTGACGATCTTTTCGGGAAGGCTGTGCGCCGAAACGATCAGCACGGCTTTTTCGCGCTCTTCCGGCGGCATCCCTGCATATATCTTTTTAATCTGATCAGCCCAATACGCAATAAATTTCGGCTCATCATACCAGCTGTTAATAGATGTGATCGCTAAGCCGGCTTTTTCTGCTTCCGCATTCGCCCGTTTGTTGTACGATTGAACGCTGAACGTCGAAAAGTGCGGCGCCAGCACAAGGCTGACCGCCTCCGTTATACCGTCGTTGTGCATCTGTTGGACGGCATCCTCAATAAAAGGCTCGATATGCTTCAGGCCGATGTATGCTTTAAAAGTAACGTCATCCTGCAGTTCGTTTAAACGCTTTTCGAGCTGCTCCGCCTGCTCCACGGTAATTTTAGCAAGAGGAGATATTCCGCCGATCGCTTTATAGCGGTCTTTTAAATCCTGGAGCATGTCAGGCTCCGGCTTTCTGCCTCTTCTGATATGCGTATAATACCGTTCGATATCCTCTTCCTTGTACGGCGTTCCGTACGCCATCACGAGAAGCCCCATTTTCTTTTTACCCAACATGAACACCTCTTTAAAGATCTAGATCTATACGTATTTTGACAGTTTATTTCGAAAAACACCAACTGAAATGCTCATGGAATCAGGCTCGATTTTTTTGAGGCGGAATACTCATGAACAAATGCCGTCAATTTTTTCAGCGTTTCAGGGCTGACTTCCGGAAAGATGCCGTGGCCGAGGTTAAAAATAAACCGGTCCGTCTGCATACCCTCATCAAGTATTTTTTTCGTCCTCTGCTCGATGACTTCCCAAGGAGCAAGCAATATTGACGGGTCGAGATTTCCCTGAAGGGTCTTGGTCAGGCCTTTTTCCCGGGCCTCCTTTATGCTCATGCGCCAGTCGAGTCCGACGACATCGAGGGAAAGATCATGCCAGTCGCGGGCGAGATGACTCGCGCCAACACCGAACATGATCAGCGGCACGCCTTCTTTTCTGAGCTCTGTAAACAGCCCGTCCATCGCCGGCTTGATATAGCGGCGGTAATCATCGGCGCTGAGCGCTCCGACCCATGAATCAAACACCTGGATCGCTTTTGCCCCGGCTTTGATTTGGGCTTTTACGTAGACTGCCGCCATCCGGGCAAGCTTCTCCATCAGCTTGCTCCATGCGTCAGGTTGGCTGTACATAAACGCTTTCGTTTTATTGTAGTTTTTCGACGGTCCGCCTTCTATCATATAGCTTGCCAATGTAAATGGAGCTCCTGTAAAACCGATCAGCGGCACGTTCAGCTGCTCCTCCGTCAGCAGCTTAATCGTCTCAAGCACATATGGAATGTGCTCTTCCGGCTCAAGTTCGCCGAGCGCTTCGACGTCTTTTGCCAAGGCGATCGGATTGTCGATGACAGGACCGATTCCGTTTTGGATTTCGACATTTACGCCAATTCCCGGAAGCGGTGTCATAATATCCTTATAAAGAATGGCCGCATCCACCCCGTACTGTTCGACGGGCAGCCTTGTCACATAAGCGCACAGTTCAGGCTGATGGGTAATTTCAAACAATCCGTATTTCTCCTTTAGCGCCCTGTACTCCGGCTGTGACCTGCCGGCCTGCCTCATGTACCATACAGGTACATGGGCGCTTTTTTCTCCGCGGCACGCTTTTAAAAACGCATCATTAAAAGCCTTGTCGTTTTTCACAATGATTTCCACCTTTCAGACTGCAACCATACGTTCGCAAAATTACTCCTTCAAATATACCGTTTTTTTTTGGAAACGGTATACTCATGAGACTTAATGTTCAAGAAATTGATGAATTTCGAGCAGCTAATGACCTGAAGGGAAGACTTTTGGCTCAATAAAGTCTGTTCCATTCCCCTCCTCTTTCGTCTGCGGATTGTACGGAACAATCCTGTAGGCCGCGTCAGAAAAGAGATTTGCATAAGGAATGTCACAGCTTCCTTTTCCCTTGACGGTGTCCACCAGCCTCTCTTTTCCGTTTTTCTTTTCATATATTCTGTATTCGGCCCGTTTATCCTCTTGCTCATGCCATTTTAGCGATACCGTAATCAAACCCATCGGCGTAAAGGAATAACCGGCCTCTGCGCTGTCCAAATCCTCGAGATGAATCGGCCTGTCCAGATCCTTGACTCCTTCAGGCTTTTTAAAGGCAGCAGGCTTTTGATTGGAACGCTTTAAAATATCTTTATAAAGCCTTGTCGGATACGAACTTCCTCCTGTTAAATAGTGCTTTTCATCGGTTTTATCATAGCCCATCCAGACGGCTCCGGTAACTTTAGGGGTATAGCCTGCAAACCATGCGTCATTTGTTGCTCCCTCTTTTCCGGTGTACGTCGTCGAGCCTGTCTTTCCGGCTATTTCTCCGGAAAATCCGCCCGCTTTGCCCGTTCCGCTCCTGACAACCTCTTGGAGCATTCTCGTCATATACCAGGCCGTTTGCCTGCTGAACACCCTTTCAGGCTTCTTTTTATGGCTGTATAAAACATTCCCGCTTTCATCACGAATCTTTTGGATGAAATAAGGCTTCTCATACTCTCCCATATTGGCGAACGTCCGATAGGCGCCTGCCACTTCAAGCGGTGACACGCCTTGTTGCAGCCCGCCGAGCCCGAGTGCGAGGCCTTCATCCGGGATGTTCATCCCCAAACGGCATAAATAAGGCTTGACGGTTTCAATGCCGACCTCTTGCAATGTCCATACAGCGGGCGCATTTTTGCTGTATGTCAAAGCATCGACCATCGACACCTTTCCCTCATATTGTCCGTCATAATTTTTAGGTGAATAGCCGTCATATGAAAGCTGCTTATCCTCAAGCAGCGAATAGGGCTTGAACAGCTTTTCTTCAAGAGCCGGCCCGTAGACGGCAAGCGGCTTAAACGTCGAACCGGGCTGCCTTGAAGCAACGGCTCTGTTATACCCTTTTGACACATAATCCCTGCCTCCGATCGCCGCGATCACGCCGCCTGTCTTGTTATCGATAAACACGGCGCTCCCTTCGGCTTTATCGTCCGTGCCCGGAAAATAGCCGTCCTGTTTCATCAAGGTGTAGGCGGCTTTTTGGATGGAAGGGTCAAGCGGAACAGTGATCGTATAACCGCCCCGGAGAAGCTGGTCGCCTGAAATCGAATATCGGTCTTCCGCTTCTTTTATGACAAGGTCGATATAGCTGGCAAGCCAGGGATGTTTTGACGTTTCTTTGACATGCAGCCCCAATGTGCTCCCTTGAGCCCTTACCGTTTCCTTCGAGCTGATATATCCCTGTTCGTTCATCATGCCGAGGATCACGTTGCGCCGCTCTCTCGATTTATCCGGATGGAGAATCGGAGAATACGTTGTCGGCGCTTTTGGAAGCGAAGCCAGCACCGCTCCCTCGCTGACCGTTAAATCCTTAACATCTTTATCGAAAAAATAATTGGCCGCTGCCTGAATCCCGTAGACGCCGTGTCCGAAGTAAAGCTGGTTCAGGTACATTTCCAGCAGCTTGTCCTTGCTGTAGTCCCGCTCCAAATTAATGGCGATAATGACTTCTTTTGTTTTTCTTAAAAATGTTTTGTCATGTGTCAAAAAGATGTTTTTGGCGAGCTGCTGGGTAATCGTGCTTCCCCCTTCGACTTTGCTTCCCGCTAAAATATCTCTGTACACAGCCCGGCTCACCGATTTTAAATCGATGCCGTGATGTTCATAGAAGCGCTTGTCTTCAACGGCAATAAACGCATGTTTGACATCGTCCGGCACTTCATCGATCGAGACGGGCCTCCGGTTTTCCGTATACAGGCTTGCAATTTCCTCCCCATTTTGGTCAACGATTTTTGAAGAAGCGTTGAAAATCAACTTTTTTTCGTCGATGACATAGTCGCCGAGAAATATAATCGCAATATATGCAAGTAAAGCAAAAAGAACAATTGCAACAACAATGATGATTGGAATGAAAAATCTCTTTCTCATCTATTCACCTCATTCCTTTCTATAGCTAGTATGGGAATTTTTTCTTCAAATTATGTTCCTCAAGGTTCGAGCATATGATCGATAGAATTTTAAATCGTCCTTTTGTTATACTATCAAAAAGGGGTGAGAAAAAGTGAATTTTTACATTACTTACGGAACGCTCGATTTTTTAAAAAAGATTGCCCGGCGGCATGATCTTGAAAACATGCTCTTTATGAAAGGACCGGATTCTGCGGTTCTTTTCCACGAAACTGACGGGAAAAGCGTCTTTCAGGCGCCGCACAGCTACGAGGTCATCGATCAGTCCGGAACATTGGAACAGACCGGTTTTGCCGTTCTTAACAATATCCCTGTCACGCAAGAAGGCCGGCCGCTGTTTGAAACCCGGTTTAAAAACAGAGCCGGAAAAATCGAAAGCCAGCCAGGCTTTAAAGCGCTGAGAGTGCTCAGGCCGAAGGACAGCGATACGTACATCGTCTTGACGCTCTGGGAATCAGAGCAGGCGTTTCAGGACTGGAAAAATTCAACATCATTCAAAGAGGCCCACGACAAACCGCAATCTTCCGCAGGAATCAACCAAAAAGGCACGATCTTTTCCCGTCCGTCCTATATTTCTTCCTATTATTCCGTCGAATGACTGCCTTATCGTCAAAAGCGGTCTAGTTTTAGGGAAGCCGAGCATCGCAGCCGACTTTCACAGGATGTGGCGACGGCGGCGTTCAGCATGACACCTGAGCAATTAGCCGCCATTCCTTGCTTAACATGAAAATCGGCGAGCAGGCCTGACAACGAGTGCGAGAGTTTGTCGACAGCCTTTATTTTCTATAATAAAGAGAAGGCGTAAAAAAAATCGAAACTGCTGATTATCTTGTCTAAAAGGAGTATCCGCTTCGTTAAATTGTTCTGTATATTGATATTTTTCACATTGAAAAAGTTAAATCAAAACATTGGTCAACCCTCGCTTGAACAGGCCGGTTTATTTCTATATGGCAGATAGCATCCGTTTAATAAAAATGTGGATTGCAGTTGTTTTTCTCTGATGGAATTTCCAAAAATAAAAAACTTGCAGAAAAAAACATATTTTTCTCTACAAGCTGAATTTGCTTCTCCTTAATTTAATCACCATATTTTATTTGTTCATATCCTCTAATACAATTTCGTTTAACCTGAAAAGAAATTCTTTATAATAATCCGGCTCATAATGTGCATAACTATTCCCAAATGGATGTTTATGATAACCAATATATTTTGTCTTTCTCATATCAATGATTCTCACATTTGGCAAATGGTATAAGAAGCAGTTCTCAAGCTTATCCCAAATATAATTGTTTCTTTTAATTTCCTTGTGGGGAAACTCAACAATTTTGTTATTAGCGTCTTTATACTTTGTAGTTAAACGCCCCCGGTTCAGGATGATTTTATCTTCAGGGATAATTGACAACAATTTTTCGATGAACTTTTCTAAGCTCTTTTCCCAAAGGTCGAAGTACTCATTAGCATCAGAACTAGAAATAAAGTAATATAAGAGCTATCATTAATCTCAATCACTTCTCTACACGCGTCTACATAAAGATCAATAATTAAGTAATCCGGTTTGGTGTCTTTTAAATTTTCGAAAAAGCTCTTCTCAAAGTCTGATTTCAAATAATTAATATCAGATTCTTTCAACTCACTTTGTATAAAATCATCCTTGTTAAACTCAACAGGATCAAAAACAAGGCTAATAATATTTGAGTGAAATTGAGTATAAGCACATTTATATAACTTTTTATATCCCGGATTGAAATAGTCCATTGTATTAAACGCATTTCTGCTATAACAAGTACCAAGAACCGCGATATTCGTAACATTTTCATTGAATTGTCTATTAACATTAACCCAAATTGAATAGTTGCCAAAACCGTTTGTAAACAAAGCTGCTTTACTGGATACAATTTTGTCTTTATTCTTTGCGAATAAAGGTAAATCTATTTTTTCACCTGCTGTATTTTCACATCTAATAAACAAATCCAAAATGTCCTTTTCTTTAGCAAATTTCAAAGGAAACAGTCACATCAAAAAGATTCCCGCTCATTCCTATTCTCTTTTCAAATACTGTATAGTGTTCAAAGGCTGTTCCAACTTCTCTGCGTTGTTTACTTACAATACTATAATTGGAAAAATCATCGAAAGGAACTGTCCCTTTAATATTCAAATGATTTTTTATTTCAATTACAGAAGTGGCGGCAGCTTTTAACTCTTTTTGTTTTAGATGTAATGTTAAAGTTTCTTTTTCATTTATTAGCGGTTTAATTTGATAAAAACCATCTTTATTAAAAGGAACAGTTGTTGAATCAAGCGGTAAACTTTTTATGGTTACCGGAATAAAAATGCTGCTGTGTTCATTTTCCACTTTCACAAAAAAACCCCATAACGCTTCCTCTAATTTATCAAGGAATACTTCATTGAGATCATGTTCAAATAAAAAAGAATTTATTTTTATATTGTCATCTATGGTCTCAATATAATGAAATATATCCTTGCACTCTCTTTTTCTGTAGCATAAAGTTAAATCAAATTTTCGGATATCTATATCGTTTGATTTTATTGCTATCTCTCCGCTTATCTTTTCTTCTTTAATAGACATAGATTCTAAGGAGCATTCAACACTTACAGGTCTTACATACAGAGCCAATGTTTTAGAACCTTTCGTAACGTATGGTACAATTTTGAATAAATTATTCAAATCAAAGAAATAATAGTGATATTGTCTTAATAGTGAGTTTGGAAAAGAAACACTAAGTTTTTCAACTCCTTCTGTTAAGAAACAGTCCCACATTATTTCATCTTTTTGGTCAAGATTTTCTGCATCGATAATGTCATTAATATTTAAGCGAATGTTGATTATCTTGTCATCCTTAACTAACTTAAAAAACTTTCCCTCATATAAGCTTAAACTGCTGCTATCCTGCCTTTTTGCCATAATAACTGTAAGTTTTCCGCACTGAAATCACTATAGATCTCCAATCCCATGTCACCGTTAGCTGCATTAAAAGAAAATGATGTTACTTCTGCTTTCATGTTTTGTTGACCACCCTCTCTATTTTTAATGACTAAGTACTTGTATAGAGGCTTAGAAATGACAATGGATTTTATATCATTCATATTAAGCTCTTTGATTTTTTGAAATTCATTTTATTCACTGAAAAATCCGCTTGGAATGCATACAAAAGAGCTGTAATATTTAGTTCAATCTCCTATCCTCTCTGACAATACTACTATTTTTTCACAAGCCGGGGTAGTTTTTTAAAATCAAATTTTAAATATATACTTTGAGATCTATAGAATATGAAAATCCTAGAGAAGTCATAATAGTGTCGAGTCAAATATAATCCTTTGTATCGTTTTAGATATTTAATTCATGTGGCGCTCATCCCTGTGGCGGCCATCTGCAAGGTCGACCCGTTTGAACTGGCCAGACTTAATATCATTCCCGTCGCAGCAGGGCTGACCGCAACAACGGTTATGGCTTTATTTCTCTTATAAAACCTTACAGACAAGTTGAAACAACGGCTTGAACTGTCATAAAATTTAAAAAATGGGATATCCCTTAGAGGAGGAATCAGTTTGAACGCAGACGCATTAAAGCAGACGATCTGTGAACAGCTTGACAAGCATTACGATGAGATGGTCGCACTGAGACGCCACTTTCACCAGCACCCTGAGCTTTCTTTCCAGGAAAAGGAGACAGCCGCGTATATCGCGGCTTATTATGAAACCCTCGGCGTTCCGATTCGCACGAATGTCGGCGGAGGCGGCATCCTCGCCTATATCGAAGGCAGACTGCCCGGCCCTGTCATCGCTTTAAGAGCAGATTTTGACGCCCTGCCCATCCAGGACGAAAAAGACGTTCCTTACCGGTCGACGGTTCCTGGCGTCATGCACGCCTGCGGCCATGACGGTCATACCGCAGCACTGCTCGTCCTTGCAAAAGTTTTCCATGAAAACAAAAACGATTTAAAAGGAAAGCTTGTCATGATTCATCAGCACGCCGAAGAGTATTCACCAGGCGGAGCAAAGCCGATGATTGAAGACGGCTGCCTCGACGGCGTCGACGTTATTTTCGGTACGCACTTGTGGGCAACAGAGCCCCTCGGTACGGTGCAATACAAAGCAGGTCCCATTATGGCGGCTTCTGACCGCTTTACGATTACGATCAACGGCAAAGGCGGCCACGGCGCTCAGCCTCATAAAACAAAGGATGCGGTATTGATCGGTTCGCAGATCGTCTCGGCCCTTCAGCACATCGTCAGCCGCAGGCTTGATCCGATACAGCCTGCCGTTGTCTCGACCGGATCATTTGTCGCAGAGAATTCCTTTAATGTCATTGCGGATAAAGCCGTGTTAAGCGGCACAGCCCGTTCCTTCAGCGAAGACGTGCGGACGCTTATTGAAAAAGAAATCGAACAGGTCGTCAGCGGGATTTGCGCCATGCACGGAGCAGGCTTTGACTACTCGTATGAAAGGGGCTATCCGGCAGTCTGCAATCATTCCGAGGAAACTGGCTTTTTAGCAGACATCGCCCGGAATACGCAAGGCGTCGAAAAGGTGACAGAAAGCGAACCGCAGATGGGCGGAGAAGATTTCGCCTATTATCTCCAGCATGTAAAAGGCACCTTTTTCTTTACGGGAGCGCGTCCCGAAAATCCGAACCATGCCTTTCCCCACCACCATCCGAAATTCGACATCGATGAAAAAGCAATGCTTATCGCCGCCAAGGTAATGGCAAACGCCGCGGTTTCTTATCAGGAACAAGGAAAAGCTTCCCCGGCAGCGGCCGAGGTTTGAACTAAAAAACAAAAACCGGGGTTAATCCCCCGGTTTAGATGCAGCAGCCGTTCTTTCCTAAACGTGTACATCGAAATGTAAACCAAAGCCTGGATTAATACCCGGCAGTCTCCTTGATCCATCGCAAGTGAAAGACATGTCTCGCCGTTTCTCCGAGATGTCCGAGCAATTTATAATTGGCCGTTCCGCCGACGATGGCGCCCAGCCCTGGGACAAGCTGAAACAATTTGACGAGATCAATATGGTCACGGTACTCCTGCTGGAATGTATGCCAATCGATGTCCCGTTTTTCCGTTTCCCAATTTTCGATGATGCGGAAAATCTCTTTTCGATGCTCTTCCCCCGAAAAGGCAAGCTGGAAGATGTAGAGAAGAAACAGCCGCTCTTCTTTCTGTTTGATGTCATAGCCGTAAATCGACGCCAATTCGAACAGGCATTTCATTTTAATGCCGAGCAGCAGCGGAAAATCCGCCAGCCCGAGAAAGATCCCCCCAGCTCCCGTGCCGATGCCTGATGCAGCCGCGGCCTTTTGGTATTGGGCAACCGCTTTTTGGGCAAGCCCGTCTTTTTCCTTTAAAGAAAGCGGACCCGTTTCCTTTTGGGCCGTCGTCAAATTTGACCCGACTAACGTAGCCTCGACCATTTTTTTTATGCCCTCGGTGACCGCTTTGTGCACCTTGCCGGGAATGCGGGCGTTAATCTTAGCCTGCACGCCTTTTGACATTCGTTCTGCCATAGATGACTTTCGCAAAAACCTCATTTTCCAGCGGTAGGCCTCATCCAAATACAGCTGATTTTCGTTCATGTCCTTCACCTCTTCTTTATACATACTGACGGCAAAGGAAAAGGATTCATCTGCGTGTATGTTTCTTCAGCCTGCTTGTGAAATAAGGCTTCATGACGGCAAAAATGAGCAGCGCGGCGCCGAGAAGACCTGCAAGCATCCCTGTCCAGTGCATGCCGATGCCCGCTGCCAGTGACAATAATAGCGACTGAATGCTGAGAACGGTCTGGAGCAGCCCGAAGAAGCTTTTTCGTCTCTCCTCCTGTCTGACGGGATAGAGCTCCTGCAATGACAAATGCGAAAAATGATCAAACAACGGCGTCAGCTGGATGCCCGTGATAAAAACGGTAAAGACGACGAGGACCGCTGACACCCAGTCATTCGTTGAGAAATAAGCGATGATCAGTCCAAAAATGACAGTCAGCCTGAGAACGATCCCGAAATAATCGTTTGACCTGATAAAGGCCCTCGCATACATGTACGCATACGTCTTTTTCTGTTCATACGGGATCAATCCAAGAATCCAGTCAAGATACGCCCTCCTCTTCGCCTGCTTTCTGAGGTGCGGGACATCCGTAAACAGGTTGGCCAGCCTGTAAAACCGCTGCTTCCTTCTGATTTCGTCTTCGATATGCAGCTCCCATTTAAACGATTTTTTCTTTTCAACAGCCGAAAAATACACGACGAGCGCAAGCATGATCGCGTATACGGCAAGCGCAAAACCGTAAGACGCTTCTAACGCAAAATACAAGGCAAGCGCATTCAGCAGAAAGCGGACGATTTGATCCGTGATCCGCACGTTTTTTTCGCCGAAATACGTCATCCGCCATTGCATCGCCATGTTCCACGCTTTTAATATAAGCAATTGAACCAAAATTAGCGCATAAGCTGCAAATGTCCTTCCGCTTGCTTCGAAGTACAGCGGCGCCAAAACTAGCGCTGCCGCAATGAGCGGAAACAGCTGCGTCATAAAACTGAACCTGAAGGCTTGTTTTAAATAAGGACCCATTTTTGCTTCAAGCGGCAGCAAAAACACAAGGTCCGCTTCTTTGATCAGCGTCCTGACATAGGAACTTGTCAGAACGAGCGAAAACAAGACGGCCATCACCCAGTATGCGGGAAATCCTTCCGGCATCTCTTTCAGCCATTTGCTGTACCAGCTTGCTGCACCGGCGATAAAAAAAATCATGACGATGACGAGATGGTCGTTCAGCATATATTTCAAGTAAGATCTTGTCTCTTTTATATACTCCTCAATTCTCGCCTTCCAAATACTTTGAATGCTATTCATAGCTCTCTTCCTTCGTCAGCTCAAGATACAGATCGTCAAGGCTTGCATCTTTCATGGAAAACTGCTCTCTGAGCTCTTCAAGCGTTCCCTTTGCCCGCACTTGGCCGTTGTGCAAAATAATAAATGAATCGCAATACCGTTCAGCGGTTGCCAAAATGTGCGTCGACATCAAGACGGCAGCACCGTTATTCTTCGCTTCGTTCATCCTCTCAAGCAAGGCGTTAATGGCGAGCGGGTCCAGTCCGAGAAAAGGCTCGTCGATGATATAAAGCTCAGGCTCGACTAAAAAAGCGCACATGATCATGACCTTCTGCTTCATTCCCTTTGAAAAATGAGCCGGGAACCATTTCAGCCTCTTTTCCATTCTGAACTCTTTTAACAGGGGAGAAAGCCGTTTTTCAAACGTTTCTTTTGACAGCCCGTACGCCATCGCGGTCAGTTCCAAATGCTCCTTGAGCGTCAGCTCTTCATATAAAATCGGCGTTTCCGGAATAAACGTAAACTGTGAACGATAGCTTTCCGGATCCTCGATAAATGTTTTCCCGTTTAGCTCAACGGATCCTTTGTGAGGCTCCATCAGGCCGATAATATGGCGAATCGTCGTGCTTTTTCCGGCTCCGTTCAAGCCGATCAAGCCGACGATCTGCTTTCGGTCGATCTCAAATGATACATCCCTGAGCACAGGGTTTCTTGTATACCCGCCGGTCAGATCTTTTACAGAGAGTAGTGACATACGTTCGTTCCTTTCTTGCATTTTTCTTAATAGTACCAAAAATAAGGAGGTATTTGAAACGTTTTCCCTTCCGTTCTTCGCGCATAAACGAAAACGATCCGGGACAATCTAATGGATGAAGAAGGGGAAGCTGATCATCTGGCGAATGAGGTGTTTGTCAAAGACAGGATCTTCGAAAGTCAGTTTGAAAAGAATTTGAAGCATGTCAAGGCTTAGAAGTTTCTTACATTCACCGAATTGAGAAAGCATCCGCTTTATATGGCATTGACATATAAAAAAGGTGTGATGATCAAATGAGGTGTTTGGGACAGGAAATGTATAGGCGTTTCAAGTCTTCATTTTAATGAAAATGGGGTGCTTGCAAAAGGCATTGTGTAACATTTCTTATTAAAGCCAACCTTCTTCCGGCAGGGTGAACGCGGGAGCCGTTCATCCTGTTTTCGTGTTTCCGTCATAATTGTGGTAATATTATGCTTATACATAACCTTTCCAAAGCGGAAAAAGGAGGAAAAGTATGAGCGATTGCATTTTTTGTAAAATCATTAACGGGGAAATACCTTGCGCAAAAGTGTTTGAAAATGAGCACGTCATGGCTTTTCTCGATATCAGCCAGGTTACAAAAGGACATACCCTTGTTATTCCAAAGGTCCACAAAACGAACATATACGAAATGACCCCTGATGTTTCAAGAGATTTTTTTGAAGCGGTTCCGAAAATCGCCCAGGCCATTAAAGAAGAGTATGAGCCGATCGGTTTAAACCTTCTGAATAACAACGGCGAAAAAGCGGGACAGTCGGTTTTCCATTATCACATGCACATCATCCCCCGCTACGGGAAGGGCGACGGCTTCGGAGCCGTCTGGAAAACGCATGCGGACGACTATACCCCGGAAGATCTGCAAACGATCGCTTCTTCCATCGGCAAACATCTATAATATTGAAAAGGGCACCGGCTTAAGCGCAGGTGCCCTTTTGCTGTAACGCTGCGTCAAAAAAAATTCACATTTACAGCAGCCCCTTTTCCCCCGAGAATCAGCGCCTGTCCCGCTTTTCGCACTATTCAAATTTTTGTGTATCATGAGATTCTTTTATGATAGGATTGTTTTATATTTTTATTCATAAACAGGGAGCGATTGTGATGATACGTACAACAAACTTTAATGCAGGACCCGCAGCACTGCCCTTAGAGGTGTTACAAAAGGCGCAAAACGAATTTCTTGATTTCAAAGGGGCGGGAATGTCCGTTATGGAGCTGTCCCACCGCAGCAAAGAATACGACGCCGTTCATCAACATGCAAAATCTCTTTTAAAGGAGCTTATGGAAATACCCGACGATTATGAGATCCTGTTTCTTCAAGGCGGTGCAAGCCTTCAGTTTTCAATGATTCCGATGAACTTCCTTTCCAAGGAGAAAACGGCTTATTTCGCCATGACAGGCGCATGGTCCGAAAAAGCGCTTGCTGAAGCAAAGCTTTTCGGAAACACTTCGATTATTGCGTCAAGCGAAGCTGACACATACAACCACATTCCTGACGTATCAAACATTCCGGCTGACGGAGTTTATCTCCACCTGACGTCAAACAACACGATTTTCGGGACGCAGTGGAGAGAGTTCCCAGACTCCCCTATTCCGGTTGTTGCCGATATGTCGAGCGATATTTTAAGCAGAAAAATCGACGTTTCAAAGTTTGACATCATCTATGCCGGCGCACAAAAAAACCTTGGCCCTTCAGGGGTTACCGTCGTGATCATCAAAAAAGAGTGGCTCACAAAGGAAAACGAACAGGTGCCGAAGATCTTAAAATATTCAACGCATGCAAAAGCGAATTCGCTCTACAACACGCCGCCGACTTTCGCGATTTACATGTTGTCCCTTGTGCTTGAATGGCTGAAAGAAAAAGGCGGGCTTGAAGCCATCGAAAAGCGCAACAGCGAGAAAGCCCGGATTTTGTACAGCGCGATCGACGAAAGCAACGGATTTTACCGCGGGCATGCAAAACCGGACAGCCGTTCCAACATGAATGTCACCTTTACGCTGAAAAATGATGAGCTGACGAAGTCGTTTATCGAACAAGCGAAGGAGGAAAAAATGTCCGGACTCGGCGGACACCGTTCAGTCGGCGGCTGCCGCGCGTCGATCTACAACGCGGTTTCTATTGAAGATTGCGAAAAGCTCGCCGCCTTTATGAAAAAGTTCCGGGAAGCTCATTAAACTGCACGATCCTGTTTTTGGAAGATAAAAAACACTATCACCTTCATTCAGAAGTTTGATATACTACTATAAAGCTTTCGCAATAAATGACGAGCATATTATTGGAAAGCGGGTACTTTTAGCCTGAGACGAGGAGAGAATAGATATGAAAACAAAAGAATTGGTTGCACTGGCCCTTTTTGTCGCCATCGGAGCGGCTCTGCACGCAGTGATTCCGCCGTTTTTTTACGGTATGAAGCCCGATATGATGCTGATTATGATGTTTATGGGAATCCTTTTGTTTCCAAAGCTGCAAAACGTACTTGTCATCGGAATTGTGACCGGCATCATTTCCGCTTTAACCACTGCGTTTCCGGGAGGACAGCTGCCAAATATTATCGATAAACCGATTACGTCTCTAATCTTCTTCGGCGCTTTTCTCGCTGTAAGAAAACTGGGCAGCAGAACGCTGACAGCCGCCGGTTTGACTGCCGTGGGAACGCTCATTTCGGGAACGGTTTTCCTGACGTCGGCCCTCTTGATCGTCGGCCTTCCGGGAAATCAGGGATTGATGACACTGTTCTTCGCCGTCGTTTTGCCGACGGCCGTGATCAGCACGATCGCCATGTTCGTGATCTATCCGATCGTACAGGCGATCCTGAAGCGGTCAAGGCTGACCGAAGAAGTAAAATAATGCAAAAAACCTCTTTAAAAAAGGATTGTTTCTTTTTTGAAGAGGTTTTTTTCGCATATATGGTCAAAAAAAGGAGGATACGCCCGATATTTTATATAAGAAGCTTGATCAAAAAAAGGAACAGGAGCAACAAGCCCGCGGCTCCGGCGCAAAAATAAGCTTTTTGTTTCAGTACGCGTTTCGGCGGATAAGATGCACGAAATCCGAGAAGCCTGAGATAATAAAAGGAGCCGGCGGAAAAAACGGCGGTTAAAATCGTTAAAAAAGCGATGATGACAGACAACCCTCTCCCTCCTTTTTTAAAAAGTATGCTAAAATAAAGCAAGCTATGCAGAAGTTTTCCCGGGATTATCCCTCGCGGAAAGCCCCTAAGCAATCATTATCAAACGATGAAAAGGCTGTCCAAAGCCTGATCGTTCAAAAATATAACCGGGGTGATGTATATGTCAAAAGGACGATCTTTAGCAGCAGGACTGATTGTAGGCGGAGTTATCGGAGGCGTTGCGGCACTGCTTTCCGCGCCTACTTCAGGAAAAGAATTAAGAAGGCAGCTTAAAGCGAACTGCGGAAAATTCGAAGACACGGTAAAAAGACTGAAACTTGACGGAATCGCTTTAAAAGAGCAAGTCGTCAAAACAGCGCGGGAAAGTGCAGAGATCATCAAGGATGTCGGCAGTGAGCTGCAATCGTCCATTAAGGAATGGAGAGAGGAAATCAAGCCCCATCAGCAGGATCTCAAAAAAGAACTCGCTGATATTGAAGAGAAGATTCAACAGCTGGAGAAAACCTTACAAAACTAATATATTCAGCGAAAAAAAATAAGCCTTTAAAAAGGGGTGTGAATAATCATTTTCACGCTCTTTTTTCATTAAAATGCTGATTTCACACTGAAAAAAGCGATTTTTTAAAAATTTCGTAAATTTACATCTTTATTAATCTTTATTTTATTGGCATAATAGAATTATAAGATAAAGAGAAGCAGGTGAAGTGAATGAATCGATCGGAAGAGCCCTATACGGTGAAAGAAGCCCTTTTATTCAGCCAAAGAATGGCACAGCTGAGCAAGGCGCTTTGGAAATCGATAGAAAAGGATTGGCAGCAATGGATTAAACCTTATGACTTGAACATTAATGAGCATCATATTTTGTGGATCGCCTACCAGCTGAACGGCGCTTCGATTTCTGAAATCGCCAAGTTTGGCGTAATGCACGTATCCACGGCGTTTAACTTTTCAAAAAAGCTTGAGGAAAGAGGCTACCTCGAGTTCTCAAAAAAATTAAACGATAAACGCAACACATACATTCAGCTGACTCCGAAAGGCGAGGAGGTTTTCCTTAAAATCCTCGAGTCCTATGATCCCTCCCGGAACGCTGTGTTAAAAGGCGCCCAGCCTCTTCATCAGCTGTATGGGAAATTCCCTGAGATCGTCGAAATGATGTCGATCATCCGCCACATTTACGGCGATGATTTCATGGAGATTTTCGAAAGATCATTTTCCAATATCGAAAATCAGTTTACCAGTGACAACGGCAAAATGAAGAAAAAAGATGAAGCAACAGAAAACGGTGAATTGCCGGAGATGGACAAACAGCTTGAGCCCGTTAAAAACTAATCCAGGCCGTACTGCTTCATGATGCCGATAAATTCGCTCATCAGCGGTTTATAAAGACCTTGTTTGTGAAGGGCGAAAATCGTTTCGTGCACTTCGAGTTTTTCATTTAACTGTCCTGCAAAAAGCGCGAGAAGATTGTCGAACATGACAAATCCTTGCGCTTTTTGCGCTTCAAGCTCTTCTGCCAGTTCTTCGCACAGCTTCTCCGTTTCTTTTGCTTCCTCCTCTGATAATCCCCGTTCAATCAGCATTTTATAGTACGGGTATTGATCCATATCCGCATTGTTCAGCAAAAGCTTTATGTAATATTCCAATCGTTCAAGACGATGCTCCATTGAATCCATATTTGTCACTTCTCTCCTTTATTTTATTTTAGCCGATTATCCTTTTTGATGAAAGTTCAACATCGTGATTTCCCTCCTCTCATTTCTTTTGAAAATGACGATTTTTTTTTCGAAAAGGGATTGATTTTTCTCCGGCGGAGGAGTAAATTATTCTGAGGATTTCATATAACAGTTTTAAAAACGGAGGATGCCACACATGAGTTGCTGGAAAACCATCAATCTGTTAAAAGATTATGGAGGCATGCGGATCGCACTCACCGCAGTCAGTTTAATGATTTTGTTTTTTATTCCCGAATATTTGGCCATGCAGCTGATTCATCCTCAAACCGTTCAAAGAGGCGACCATGCGCTTTTGTTCGCAGGCGTTTTAGCTCTTGCGATTATCGCTCATAAAATCCTTCATATCTTCCCGATCGTGGGCAAGAAAAAACTAGAAAAGAAGATATATTGGCTGAAAATGAGAACATGGAGAGAGATCCCGAAAAACACGATGCTTGTCTCCCTTCTCTGCCCGTTTTTGGTTATCACGCCGGTTCTTTTTTATGCAGGGGCCGTCATGCCAAGCTTTTCCCACTATTTTTGCATCATTTCCAGCATTCATTTCGGCTACTGCCTGCCCGATTTTTTGTTCGCCTGGAAATTGATCAAAGCGCCAAAAAATTGCTTTGTCGATCAGGAAGCCGACGATTTTGATATTTTGATACAAAAATAGGCGGCAGGCGGTTGGAAAAACCTTTTTTTCAGTCTATTTTCTATCTTTTTTAATAAATATTTGGTAATGTAATATGGAGCAGAAACAGAGAGGGGGATCTCCTATTATCCTTTTTTATTTCATCCTGTTTGCGATATTTACTGTGTTTAACATAAACAAGCTTACAAATTCTTTATGCCTTGTCAGAGAGATTCCTGAAGAACGGCAGGATAAGGTATTCAGAATGATTAACGTGCTGATTTTGATATTATTGATCTCATCATTCATCGAGATTTCCTTTACGGCATAAAGAAAAAGGATAGCTGCCCGATCAAATCGATCCGGCAGCTATCCTTTTGTTTATTAGCATATCCAAGAAGCACCAATAATAATTAATAAAATGAACAGCACCACCAGCAGCGCAAAGCCGCCAGCAAAACCTCCAACGTAACCGTCGCCCATATTGACACCTCCTCTGCCCCAGTCGTTACGATAGTGTATGCACGAATGTCATGAAACGATTAGGCTCTCCTCACAAAAGAAAAGAACCGCCTGAAAAAAAGCGGTTCTTTTCCTATTTTCCACGATTTTAGTACAGATAAGCTGCACCAACGATGATTAACAAAATAAATAACACGACCAACAAAGCAAAACCGCTTGAGTATCCTCCGCTCATGTTATTGACCTCCTTTTCTTGATCACTACATGTGTATGATCCCAAAGAAAATTTGACTAGACGGATGCCCTCCCCTTGAAAATCTTTTTACAGCATGTCAGAATATGATATGATACAATTCAAAGGAAAGTTTAAACTGTTATGATTAGGAGTGTTTTCATTTATGAAAAAGATTGCTATTGCGGCGATTACGGCGACAAGCGTTCTTGCTTTAAGCGCGTGCAGCAGCGGAGACTCTCAAGTTGTCGCTGAAACGAAGGCCGGAAACGTAACGAAAGAAGAGCTTTATCAAACACTAAAAGAAAATGCTGGAGCAGATGCGCTCAACATGCTTGTTCAGCAAAAAGTGCTCGATAAAAAGTACAAGGTTACTGACAAAGAAATCGACAAAAAGCTGAATGAGTATAAAAAAACCGCGAGCGACCAAATTGACGCGCTCATTAAGCAAAAAGGCGAAGACTACGTCAAAAAACAGATCAAATATGAACTTCTTATGCAAAAAGCCGCAAAAGATAACATAAAAGTAACAGACAAGGAAGTAAAAGAGTATTATGACGGCTTGAAAGGCAAAGTCCATGTAAGCCACATTGTCGTCAAAGAAAAGAAAACGGCTGAAGAAGTTGAGAAAAAGCTGAAAAAAGGCGAAAAATTTGAAGACCTTGCAAAAGAATACTCAACTGACGGAACGGCTGAAAAAGGCGGCGACCTCGGCTGGATCGGCAAAAACGACAATATGGACAAAACGTTCACCAAAGCAGCTTTTGCTTTGAAAACCGGCGAAGTCAGCGGACCTGTGAAAACGCAATTCGGCTATCACATCATTAAGAAAACAGAAGAACGCGGCAAATACGATGACATGAAAAAAGATCTGAAAAAAGAGCTTCTGGCACAAAAAGAAAGCGATACGACCGAACTTCAGACAGTCATGAACAAACTTGTCAAAGATGCCAACATGAAGGTAAAAGACAAAGAGCTGAAAAAACAAGTCGAACAGAATCAGGCGGCAACTACAAGCGGCAACAGCTGATTCAAAAAAAGCTGTCCTCCCCTTTTCGGGGCCGGACAGCTTTTTTATGCGATCGAGTGGTTGTTTTCCGTTTCATGCTGTTCTTGCTTTTTCGAAGACTGCTTCATCCGCCTTTCCCTTTCCTTCTCCATTCGTTCGATGTAAATCCTGCCTTCCTTTTCTATAAAAGCCTGATCGATCTTTTCTTCTTCCTTTGCCGTTGACATCAGCTTATAGGCGCTGAAAACAATGCCGACGATACAAAGGTAGACCCACCACGGAAATAACAGCACGGCTTATCCCCCTTTTTCAAGAACGTGATATACCTGAAATGTATGCAAAAGGGAGACAAGTTATGACGTTATTTATGAAAAACGGGCTTGTAAAAGGAACGATTATCCAAGGCAAAGACGCGTTCTGTATACTCTCCCGGCTTGACCCTTTCAAGCGCCCTGTCCATCATATTGATCTTCGCGTCGAGATTGTCGATGTAGTGGAGAATTTCAGCTTCTTTGACCATCGGCGGCTTCGGGCTTCCCCATTCCGGTTTGCCGTGGTGGCTCAGAATTAAATGCTGAAGAATGAGAATCTCCTCAGAGTCGATTTGCAGCTCTTCTGCAGCCTTTGAAATTTCGGTCACCATGATCGAAATGTGGCCGAGCAGATTCCCTTCAACCGTATATGTCGTTGACACCGGGCCTGAGAGCTCTTTTACCTTCCCGAGATCGTGCAGGATGACGCCTGCATACAGGAGATCGCGGTCAAGAGTCGGATATAAATCGGCGACCGCTTTGGCGAGATTGAGCATTGACACGACATGATAAGCCAGTCCAGACACAAATTCGTGGTGATTTTTGGTCGCCGCCGGAAAATCGATGAATTCCTTTCCGTATTTTTTGACAAGGTGCCTCGTGATCCGCTGGATATTCGGATTTTTCATTTCAAAAATATATTGGGTGATCGTCTCCATCATTTCATTTTTCGGAATCGGCGCGGTTTCCAGAAAATCATCGATCTTCACATTTTCATGCTCTGCCGCAGGTCTAATATTTCTCAGCTTGAGCTGGTTGCGCCCGCGATAATGATGAATGTCGCCGACCACTTTAACGATCGTCTGCGGTCCATAGATCGTTTCGTCATGTTGCTTGGCGTCCCAAAGTTTAGCTTCGATATCGCCTGACTGATCCTGCAGCATCAGTGTTAAAAACGGTTTTCCGTTGCTTGCGATTCCTTTTGTTGACGACTTGATGAGCAAATAACAGTCAACCTGCTCGCCAACCTCGTGCAGCATGATACCTTTTGCCATTCTAAAGCTCCCTCCGTTTTCCTACATAAAATTATTATAGCATAATCCTTTAATTGCTAGTTGCTTCCTTTTCCGCCAAGGAAGAAAGCATCATCACTTCCTCTTCCCGAAATGCATCCTTCACATGCTCATGGCACGTAAAATAGAATATTTGCTGTTCTTTTCCCGAAAGCTGCTTTAACATGTCAATCACCTTCTTGAGCCTTTCTTGATCAAAATGGACAAAACTGTCATCAAGCTGAAACGGAAGATTGATGTCATTTTGATGGGACAAAGCGAGAGCGAATCGTATCGCTAAATAGAGCTGCTCACAGGTCGCCTGTGACAGTTCGTGCGCGTGAAACACGGCTCCGTCCGTTCTCACTACCATCATCGAATCGGGGTTTTCGGAAAAATAAATTTTTTCATAACGTTCGCCTGTTAACGGCTTCAGAAAGGCCTCGGCCGTTTCCAGGAGTTTCGGAAGACGGATCTTTTTATGATCATCCATCCTGTTTTTGACGGCCTGCCTGACGAGCTTGATCGAAGCCCACTTTTTGGCGAGTGCGGCGACCCGCTCTTTTTGCAGCTCCACCTCGTGCGTCAGTTCGGAAACGGTTCCCGATTCTTCCAGCCTCCGCTGCTCTGCAAGAAGCAGCGCAGCTTTTTCTCTCTCTTCTTTGAGCCGCTGTTCTGTCAGGGTTTTTGTTTCTTTCGCCGCTGCAAGCTGATTTTCCAGATCTGCGAGCGTATGGCCGGAGGCAATCCGGACAACATTTTCGTCTTTTTTGCCCAGCTCCGCCTCGATGGATGCCAGCTTTGCTTTTAATTCCTTTTTTTCCTGATCCAGTTTGGCAAGCTCTAAAAATGAGTCCCTATCATTTGCCCCGGCCTTTTGAAACAGCTCGGCGATCCGCGATTTGAAGTATTCCGCTTCCCCTGCCAATTCTTTCATCTGCTCAAGCGTATGCTGAAGCGACAAATCGATTTCCTGCTTTTGGCGCAGGTTTTCTTTTTGCAAATCGAGCTCGTGTTTCAGCCTGAAAATCGATTCCTGCACGCTTCCTTCGGAATGGCCGAGCGATGAGGCAAGATTGTTGAGCCGTTTTTCAAAAGATGCCCTCTTTTCCTCAAAGCGGGCGAGCTCCCTTTCCATTTCCCGCTTTTTCGCGATTTCTTCTTTGAGCTCCTTGATTAAGGCATATGCATCAGACAAAAACGACGGGTCTATCGACAGATTAAGCTCTTTTAAAAAGCGGTCGGTTTGTTCCTGATAAGGAAACATCTCCTTTTCCCATTCTTCAAATTGTTGAATCGCCCGTTCGTAGTCCGCTTCCTTCTGCCTCAGCTCTGCCTGTTTTGCGACGAGAAAGCGCCTGTTTTGATCGTCCCGCCACAGCTCTTCTCTCAAGGATGTCAGCTCCGGAGCATGATCCGAAGCGTCCCCTTCGAGTCCTTCAAGCTGCTCGCGGATGAATGCTGACGCTGAAGAAGGACCGGCCTTTTTCAAAGAAAAGAGGAACAGAACGGCAGCTACAACGATAAAGCCGCCAAGGAGCCACTGCTGAAAAAACAGAGCCGCCAGACAAGCAGCAAAGGCTGTGAAAACGGCCGAGAATGCTGCCAGTTTCCTCCTCTTCTCCCGCTCTTTTTCTTCCCTCTTAAGCAGGGACAGCTGTCTGATGAGATCCTCCCACTTCTCCGCCTTTCCTCCCGCAGCTTCCAAACGGCTGACGGTTTTTTCTTTTTGCTTGCGGACATCGTCAGGCATCACTTCTTCCGAGAGTTCAGCATATGCCTGCTCGGCTTCCTCAAGATCGGCCCTCGCCTGTTCAAAGCGATCGTCTAGAACCCGTTTCTGTTCGCGCAATTGAAGGTAAGCGCGGATCGCCTCCTGCAGCTTCCACTCATAATCGTACGTTGTGTCGATGTTAAGGATTTGCGACTCGTCTTCGATTGAAAGGCGAGCCGTTCCTGCCTTCACCCGTTCGTCAGCCTGCTTGAGCTGTTCTGTCAGCGCCGTGATGTTTTCCTTGTAAGATTGGTAAACCGGGTATTCTGACAGAATCTCTTCGATTTGCCCCTCGTGCCGGACATAGGCTTTTAAAGGGAGAAGGGCTGACGACTGCTTTTCCAAGTCGCGTTTCTTTTCTTCCAGCGCCTTCAGCTGGGCCTCTTTTGGATGCAGGTGGGATTCATACTTTTCAAGCTCGAAAAGGCCTGACTTGGGAAAGCGGTCTTCCCCTTCGCCGGCTGCTTCAAGCTGCCCTTTCAGCCGGCGTTCTTCCTTTGTAAGCGGATGAATCTCGATCGCCTGCTCGCATATGGCGATGTTCCGCACAGCATCTTCCAGCAGCTGCTCGTTTTCCTTGATCGCCGCTTCTGCCGTCCTTTTTCCGTTCAGGATGAGATGGTATTCGCCTTCACGCGCCTTCGCTTTTTTCAGTTCCTCTGAAAGCCGTTTTAAATGATCGAGCTCCCGGTTGAGCTCAGGCTTCCGTCCATTCGGCTTAAACAGCTCTTCCTGTGCTTTCGTAAGGCTTGCATCCATGTTTGCAATCGCGTCCGAGCCGAATAAACTTGAAAAAAGCAAAAAGCGGCCGATTTTGTCGCGGTTGAATTTATGAATTTCCTGAAGCCCGAACACATCGAATGAGTAGATCGCTTTATACAGACGCCTGTCCATGTTCGATAACAGGTTCTTTAGAAAGTCCTCCGAGCGGATGCTGCCGTCTTCCAAAAACACGTTGACCCGGTCTGGCTTGCCAGCCGTCCGTTCGATGCGGATATTGCCGAAGGCCGGATGCAACGCTTCAAGCATTCCTCCGTACACGCCGCCTGCTTTCGGTTCATACCGCTTTGTTTTCGGAAAGCCGAACAGCATGCTTTCAATAAAAGACATTAGCGTCGTTTTTCCGGATTCATTCAGCCCGTAGATTAAGTGAAGGTTAGCAGGCGGGAGGCGAAATGTCTGATTGGTAAATTTGCCGTATCCGTATATATGCAGCGTATGAATATTCACCCCGTATCCTCCCTTATCTTTTCATGCTCTTTAGTTCATCGAGCAGCACTTTTTTCGCCTCTTCGCGAATTCCGCAGAGGTCCTCTTCATGAAAACGCGCTCCGTACCTTCTAAAGACGGGGTGCCTCTCCAAATCGCCAAGAACCTGTCCAAAGTCTTGAAAATCATCGATCTCGCGGGTGAGCTCCTGAAAAAACGCATCGCTTTCGATCGCGCTCACACTCCCCACGGTGCGGTCTTCGACAGCGGCAAGCCAGATGAACGACTCACCGTCTTCCTCCTCGCCGCGAAAGACGTCAAGCAGCTCGTCGATGATGCCGGCCGGCCTTTCCGCCAAATAAGGCGGTGTTTCTCCCGTCAGCACCGCTTTGATGCAAACTGCCGTCCCCTTGCTTCTGAAGGGCTGGAGGGCATCCTCCATGCTGCTGATCAAATCCGTCAAATGCCGTGTCTCTGACACGTCGATGGGAAGTGCTTCCCAGAGGACGTCTGACGTCGCTTTAAATTCAAAAGACACCCCGCTCTCGTCCGCCCTGACGAGATAGCAGCCTTTTTCGCCTGTTTCCTTCATATGGCGGGACTGGGTGTTCCCCGGATAAATTACCGCCGGATGTTCGGCGGAAACGACCTGCCGTTTATGTATGTGGCCGAGCGCCCAATAATCCATCTGCCCGTTTTTTAAATCCTGAAGAGAAAAAGGACAGTACGGATCATGGCCGCTTTCTCCTGAAAGCGTGCCGTGGATCATGCCGATATGAAAAGGGGCGCCGTTCGATGATCTTTTCATTTCGGCGGCTTTGTTCGCAAAAACAGATCGCTCCGGATAGCTGTAGCCGTAGATGGTTGCGGCAAGCCTGCCGTTTTTATAAAACGATTTTTCTTCAATGCGGGCCGATGAGAACACGTGAACATTGTCAGGCCACTCGATCGGCGTCCACTCGCCGCCCATGTGATCGTGATTTCCGAAAATTACATAAACCTGAATGCCGCTTTCCTCAAGCTTTAAAAACTGTTTGCGCAAAAAGAGCTGAGCTTTTAAGCTGCGGTTGGCTTCATCGAAGAGATCACCGGCAAGCAGCACGAAATCGGCCTGTTCTCTGACGGCGAGCTTAAACATATTCGCGGCGCTTTCAAATGTGCTGTTTCTAATCCGCCTGTAAACCGGCTCCGGAAGCCCGCTGATGCCGCGAAACGGGCTGTCCAGATGCAGGTCGGCCGCATGAATGAACGTAAGGTTTGTCAATCTTTTGCTCCTTTTCAAAACGTTTCTGCCCCCATTCTATCACGGCTTTCAGGCGAATGCACGTTCTACTGCTCCGCCCGAAAAAGCAGCTTTTCTTGAAAGCTGCTTTTCTCGTTTTCTCATTATTGGTCTTTTGAGAGCCGAAGCGCCTGTTTGATATTTTTCAGTCCGCCTCCGCTTCCGTACATCAAAACTCCGCCTTTATAGACCCTTGCCCCGACAATCGCAAGGATGACGATCGTTGCGGCGGTGATCCCGATGCCCAACGCCGCTTCCCAAAACGGAATATCGAGCATTCCGACTCTGAGGAACATGATCATCGGCGCAAAGAACGGAATAAACGACGTCACCATAATAAACGTCGAATCAGGTGCACTTAATCCAAACATTGCGATCATAAACCCGGCGACAACAAGCAGGATCATCGGTGAAATCGTCTGCTGAACATCTTCGATCCTGCTGACGACGCTTCCGAGAAACGCTGCAAGCGTCGCATACAGGAAATAGCCGAGCGCCAGGAAAATCACGCCGTACACAAGCGTTGATACAGGAACGCCTGACACGTCCAAAAAGCCTTTAATCAGCTCAGACGCTCCGCCTGCTGCCTCCTGGTTCCCCTTGAGGGAAAGATATCCCGCAAGAAACAAAGCGGCAAGCTGTGTAAGCCCGAGCAAAGCGATGCCGAACAGTTTGGCGAACATCTGCTGGACGGGCGGGACGCTTGAAATTAAGATTTCCATGACGCGGGACGATTTTTCCGTCGCCACTTCAGTCGCAATCATTGAAGCGTACATCACCACGGACATATAAATGACGAACAGCACGATGTAGACAAGGCCTGACGCCTTTTGAAGCTCTTCTTCTGTTTTGGCCCCTTCTTTCAAGGCGACGCTTTTTACTTTAACCGGTGTGAACAGCTTATTCAGCTTGTCAGACGGTACGTTCAGCTCAGCCGTACCGACGGCGATCTTCGTTTGGGAGAGCGCCTGTTCCATCGTGGAAACGGCAGATGAATCGGCGATATCGAGCGCTTTGTACGTTCCCGTCAGTTCGCCTTTTTGATCTTTTGACAAAATCAAAATGCCGGCAAGCTCATCGCCTCTGACGTCTTTTTCCAGCTCTTTTTCCGGCTTATCCGCTTTTACAAGCTCAAGCTCATCGTCTTTGTCAGCGATTTTAAGCTGCTGGGAAAACGTCTCATACAGTTGATTCGATTGATCAATGACGGCAATTTTATCCGGTTCGCCGCCGTCTTTGTCAAACATCGAAATAATATTGCCCAGGTTGGTGACAACCAGGACGAGCGCAAGCGTAATCGCAGTCGAGATGATAAACGATTTCGTTTTCAGCTTGCTTGTATATGTATGAAACAGTACAATCCAAAACTTATTCATATCGGGCACCAACCTTTTCTATGAAAATATCATGCAAAGAAGGTTCTTCAAGTTCAAATTTCCTGATAAACCCGCGCCCTTGGAGCATTGAAAACAGCTTTTGGGAAACTCCCTCATTTTCAACCTGGAGCCTCACGCCTTCAGAAGTCTCCCTCCATTTTGTAATCCCGTCCGCTTCTTTCAAAAAGGTCAAATCATCGTCCGAATGGATCGTGACGTTCTTTTTGCCGAAGGAACGCTTAATTTCTTTCAGTTTTCCTTGAACGACCGGTTTGCCGCGCTGCAAAATGCAGACGTGCTCGCAAAGCTCTTCGACATGCTCCATTCTGTGGCTCGAAAACACAATCGATGTGCCGCCGTTTTTCAGGGAGATGACGGCATCCTTCAAGAGCTCCACATTGACGGGATCCAGTCCGCTGAACGGCTCATCAAGAATCAACAGTTCAGGCTTGTGGAGCACGGCCGTAATAAACTGGATTTTTTGCTGGTTTCCTTTTGAAAGCTCTTCAACCCGTTTATCCGCATATTCTGTAATGTGGAAGCGCTCGAGCCATTTCTCCATCTCCTTGGGCGCTGCCTGCTTTGTCATACCTTTGAGGCGGCCAAGATATACGAGCTGGTCTTTTACTTTAAGCTTCGGATACAGCCCGCGTTCCTCCGGCAAATAGCCGATTCCGTTGCTGATGCCGTATGTAATCGGTTTTCCTTTCCAGGTAACGGTGCCCTCTGATGCATTCAATAGGCCCAATATCATCCGGAACGTCGTCGTTTTGCCCGCTCCGTTTGCACCGAGCAGTCCGAACATTTGCTTTTCCGGGATATCAAGCGTCAGATCGTCAACAGCTGTAAACGAGCCGAACCTTTTTGTCACATGATCGATTTTAAGCATAGAAAAACTCCTCCTTCCAATTTACAATCATACGTTAGTCATATCACTTTAAAAAGGATTTTTTTGATTTTTATATAAATTTAAGAAAAGCAAACAAATTTTACGAAAGGAGAAACAGAATGGAAGTCTATTATGTAACCGTATTTGCAACTACCGGGGAAACGCTTTTGAACGAACGTTTTGAAGCGGAAAATGAAGAGGAGGCAAAACAAAAAGGAAAAGATCTGCTGAAGGAAAAGCGGTTTTTGGATCATACGCACCGCGTAGTCCATTCGTCCGGTAAAATGATCGTCTTTCACAGCTGACAAAAAAACGGGCGGCAGCATTTGAGGAAAGGGCCCAGATGTTGCCGCCGGAAATGTTTCCTGTAATACGTGATCTCCAAGGTTGACCGCTCCAAGTAAAAAAGACGCATAAGCGATCCGTTTCTGCCGAGCAGCTTCATAAAAAAACACGCTGGACATGCCCGCTGTGAAAAGTATCGTGTTTTTCAGCTGGTCACGCTTTCTGAACGGCAGGTGCCGCGGACGGCCCGTCATAATTCGTAATCATTTTGTCAGCATACAGCCGGGCGGAATGCCCTTCCCCCAAAAAGCCCGCAGAAGTCAGCACAGCAGCCAGCGACAATGTGACGGACAACAGCTTAGCTTTCATACAATGCATCTCCCCTTTGAATTTTTCGTCTTGCCTGAGCGCTCTTTTCATAATAAAAAATGGAATCTTTTAGTCGCTCAATTTGATTATAATATTGGGCGGCATCCAAAGCCAGCTCTTCAACGGCCGCGTAGAGACGTTTTGACTCCAAATAATCAAACCCCTTTTGGACGGCGCCGCGGTCCCCGCCGTCTAAATACAGGCCGCGCAAAATGTTGAGCTTTGCCTCGTGCTCTTCATCGTGAAGGGATGCCGCGCTTTTGATGCCTTTTTCATAGCACTCGGCCGCTTCAGCGTGCCTTGACTGCTTTAAACGGACGTACATCAAGTTATACAATACCTTAGGCACGTATGACGACGTTTCTTTTTCAAATATGGATAAAGCGTTTTCCATATGTTCTGAGGCTTGCTGATACGCTTTAAGATAAAAGTAACAATTCCCCAGATTAAAATGGGCGGATGCCGTCAAATGGCTGTTTCCGATTGTCTCGGCATCCTCAAGCGCATGTTTAAGATTTGTGAGCGCATCGTTGTATTTCATCGATTCGACCAAATTTCCGGCGATGATAAAATCACAATAAATCTTTTTCTCCTTTAATGTTTCATAAGATTGAAAAATATCGGAAGCCATCGTCGCGTAGTTGATGGAAAGGTACCTCTGATTGATATAGTAATAAATTTCGGCGAGCTTATAATAAAATTCGGCTTTTTCAACCTTGTCCTCTAATGCGTTCACTTTTTGTTCGGCCATTTTATAACAGCTGATCGCTTTGACGAATTCCCTTTTCTTAAACTCGTACATTCCTTTAAAAAACCAAAAATAATAATTTAACAGACCTGTCATCTGGTCCTCTTTTTCCTCTAAATCACGAAGATTTTTTTCGATGTTTTCGCTTTTTTTCGGCTTCAGATAGCTGAGCATCAGCTTGTGCCTGAATTCAAGCAGAGAGTAATAAAGCAGCACATCCTGATTTTCTTCCATGTCCTCGAAGTCGCGCAATATTTCGGCTTTCAGCAACTCGCTGGCGGCAACCTGATTTTTCCGAATGGCGCTGTACCAGTCATTCAGCTTTGCTGCAACGTATTCAGATGGAATCTTTTGTTTCAATTTCCTCCCGCCCCCTCGGCTCGAACATCTCGATGTCTAGATTAACTTCATAAATTGATTTTCGCAGCTCACATCCAAGACTAAAAGACTAATATATTTAGAGATGTCAAACATTATACCATACAAATGGCGCGTTTTTTCGCGATTTAAAAATAGGAGGGACGGCTTTCTTCATGCATGCTGATTAAAGTGCGGTTTCCGCTTCTCCAAAAATGCGCGGATCCCTTCCTGATGATCTTTTGTCATCCTCATTCTGAGCTGTGCTGCTTTTTCAAGCGCGAGCGTTTGCTCAAGGCGTCCGGCGTTCAAGGTTCGGTATATTTTTTTCGTCTCGATCATCGCACAAAGCGGCGACTCAAGAAGCTTTTCGAGATGCGCGCCGGCATGCCTGTCAAGATCGCCGCTGAACACGGCATCAACAAGGCGGAGCTTCTGGGCTTCGTCCGCCGTCAATTTTTTGCCGCTCCAAATCAGTTCCTTTGCCGCCGTTTCGCCGACTCTCCGCTCCAAGAAAAAATGGCCCCCGCCGTCCGGGATCAGTCCGATGCCGATAAAATTCATCGCCAGCTTTGCTTCTTTTTCAGCGAGCACATGGTCACAGCCGAGCGCCAGACTCATGCCGAGCCCGGCTGCCGCTCCGTGGACGGCCGCTACCGTGATCTTCGGCATATTGTAGAGCATCATCACAATGTCGTTAATCGTATCGATAACCTCTTCTGCCAAGTTCTCATCCGCGGAAGACAGCATCATCTTAATATCGCCGCCTGCTGAAAACCCTTTTCCGCTTCCTTTGATCAGCATGATCCTGGACGTGCTTTCCTCCGCCAGTATGAAAGTCTCTTTCAGCTCCTTGAGCATGTTTTCGTTCAGGGAATTATACGCCTCAGGCCGATTCAGCACCACCTCAAATACTTCGCCGCTGTCCTTCCATTTAATCAATTCCATGAGACCACCTCCATTGAATGCGTTTCCATCAGGGGATTGCTTAACTATTCCACTTTTTATTTTCAAAACCTTTTTTTCAAGGCAGAATCGGCTGATTTATTCCATTTCAAGATCAACTGATACTGAAATAAGCCTTTTTAGTTGAATGATGGTCTTCATTTTTATATCATGATGGTAGAGAGCATGCGAAGAAAGGAGGGGGAAAGTGATCAAAACCATTTTGACGTTTTTGTTAAGTTTATCCATCTTAACGGTGTCATTCTTCGTTCAGGACGAGATCACCGGCTTCGATCCTGAAGCAAGCAGCCATACGTCTCTCAATTCCTCAAACCCTGAGACCCATGTTTTAAAGCCCCCTCCTTTGGCAAAAAGCTTTCTGAATCAAACAGGGAAGAATGCAAATGTTTTTTCTTCTGCACAAGCCGAAAGCGCAACCCGTTTCAACCCTCAGCTTGAGGTTCGGCACGGTGATTTGCTTTTGGAAAAAACGTGCGCCATCCCTGTGAAATACCAGTCGAATTACCTCTCCTGACTTTTCCTGTTTTGTCTGTATAATGATCAGATCAAAAGGAAAAAGTTATTTTGGAGGGATACGATTGAATATTAAAGAAAATGATCTGCCGGGCATCGGCAAAAAATTTGAAATAGAGACGAGAAATCATGAAAAAATGACGATTGTCGTTCATGACGACGGAAGAAGGGAAATCTACCGTTTTGACGACGAAGATCCCGATGAAATCGTGACCAACATTTCTCTTGATGACGGCGAGGCGAGGCAACTCGCCGCCATCCTCGGCGGAATGGTCTATAAGCCGCAGGCGCTTGAATCGATTGAGATGGCGTTTAACGACCTGATCATCGAATGGTTCAAAGTCGAAAAAGGGGCAAATGCCGTCGGCAAAACCCTCGGTGAAATCGACGTCAGGCAAAACTACGGCGTGACCGTCATCGCAATTATTAAAAAGAATCAGGAAAAATTGTTGAATCCTGGAGCAGACTCTGTTCTTGAAGAAAACGACACGCTCGTCCTGTCCGGTGAAAGAAAAAACCTCAAGAAAATGAAACAGGATTTTCTTTCCCGAAAGGGAGGGTGATGCTCATTGGATCATCTCGTATTTGAAGTCGGCACCGCGCTCCTGCTTGTTGCAATCGCTGCCTTAATCGCGAACCGGATTAAATTCTCGATCATTCCCTTTTTGATTATTCTGGGAATGATCGTCGGCCCGCACGCTCCGAGGATCGGCATCATAGACCTGAGGTTTATCGAAAGCTCAGAGATCATTGCCTTTTTCGGCAGAATGGGCGTCCTGTTTTTGCTCTTTTATCTCGGACTGGAATTTTCGATCGGAAAGCTGATCAAATCCGGACGATCCATCGCTGTCGGGGGAACGATTTATATTCTGATCAATTTCAGCTTAGGCGTCCTGTTCGGGTTCATCGCGGGCTTTGAGTTTCTCGAAGTCCTGATTGTCGCAGGGATCATCACGATTTCTTCGAGCGCAATTGTCGCCAAAGTACTCGTCGACCTAAAGAGGACGGCGAATCCGGAAACCGAGCTGATTCTCGGAATCATTATGTTCGAAGACATTTTCCTCGCCGTTTATTTATCCGTCGTCTCCGGGCTTGTCCTTGGCGATTCGACTTCAGTCGGAAAGGCGCTGCTTTCGATTTTGATCGCCTTCGGCTACATGATTTTGTTCTTTATCGTCGCCAGGAAGCTGCCGAAATTGTTAAATCGGCTGTTTGATATCCGTTCAAACGAAGTCTTTATTATCGTGATTTTTGCGCTGCTCTTCTTTGTCGCAGGCTTTTCGGAAACGATTCACGTTGCCGAAGCGATCGGTGCCCTGCTGCTCGGCCTCGTGTTTTCTGAGACAGAGCATTCCAGCCGGATCGAGCACCTGGTCGTGCCGTTTCGCGATTTCTTCGGTGCGATGTTTTTCTTCAGCTTCGGCTTGAGCATCGACCCGTTTACATTGGGAGATGCGGTATGGCTTTCTCTAGGCGCCGTCATCCTCACCTTGGCCGGAAACTTTATCGCCGGCATGGTCGCAGGCAGAAGAGCCGGGCTTTCCCATAAAGCTTCGTCCAATATCGGCTTAACGATCGTCTCACGCGGCGAGTTTTCGATCATCGTCGCCAATCTCGGGATCGCCGGCGGACTTTCAGCCACATTAAAGCCGTTTGCCGCTTTGTACGTGCTGATACTGGCCATATTGGGACCGCTCCTCACAAAGGAATCGAAACGGATTTTCAATATGCTGAATCATGTGTTTAAATGGAAAAAACCTGAAGCAAAAAAACAGCGAGGGTGACAGAAAGGAGACTCCTGCGGAGTCTCCTCAGATTGTTGACAAAATCATAAAACGGTTTATAGTTTTAGGATTTTGTCATCCTTTCAGCGTGATTGAAAACCCTTGCAGTCTAGGAAGGCCGAGCATCGGAGCGGAGCGAATGTTGGAATTCGTGAGCACCGACGCGCAGGCCTGACAACGAATGCGAGGGTTTGTCGACACGCTGAGGAGACTCCTGCGGAGTCTCCTTTTGCGTTTTCGCGGAAATGCAAGCCATTGGACATTCGCATTTTGAAAAGATATGATCAACTTGTCCAAATTTGATCCGGCTTTTTAGAAATTCCAAAAAAGAAAGGTGGAGAGTCTCGGTCTATGAGCAAATTTCATTCAGATTATACGATCACGATGAAAGATATCGTAAGAGAGGGGCACGACATACTGAGAAAAGCAACCGCCGGCGTCAGCCTTCCTCCATCCGAAGAAGAAAAGGAAGAGCTTTTGGCGATGCTGCAGTTTTTAAAAAACAGCCAGGACCCCGAGACGGCCAAAAGGTACGGTCTTCGCCCCGGCGTGGGATTGTCCGCAAACCAAATCGGCCTTGATAAACGGATGTTTGCCGCGTATTTTACAGACGAGAAGACTAGGCAGCACGAATACATGCTGCTGAATCCAAAAATCGTCAGCCATTCCGTCAAGATGATTTATCTGCCTGAAGGAGAAGGCTGCCTCTCCGTCGACAGGGACGTAAAAGGCTATGTTCCGAGGTATGAGAGAATCAAAGTGAAAGCATACGACATTACCGGAAAAGAAGTGGTGCTCAGGCTGAAAGGATACGCCGCCATCGTGGCCCAGCACGAAATCGACCATTTGAACGGAATCATGTTTTACGACCGGATCAACAGCGAAAACCCGTTCAAGCTTCCGGAAGGTGTAGAGATCGAAAGCGCATGGTAAACAAAAGGGCTTCCGGCGATGCCGGAAGCCTTTCTTATCCCCCGCTTTTGGCGTCTTGTCCAAACAGTTCTGACAAGTAGCGGAGTTTTTCTTCTGTATAGTGTTCAAATCTCTCATTGTACGATTTCGGGTCCTTTGGATTGGCGAAATGTGTGATTTTTCCCGTTTTCGGATCGACAAATTTGCTCGCCGCCCCGCACCCGATGCCGATAATCGTCTGCTTTTCTTCCATAATCATAATGTTATAGATGCTTTCCTGGCCCGGAAGAGAGTACCCGATATTTTCAAGGTTGCCGAGGATGTTTTTTTGTCTGTACAAATAGTAGGGACGGTAGCCGTGCTTTTTCGTCCAGGACACTGCGTCATCCATCATTGCGACGATTTCCTCGCGGTCTGCCACTTTATACTTATGCTTGTTTCTCGTCATTTCCGAAGCGCGTTTGAATGACAGCGTATGGACGGTCAGCGATTCCGGCATTAATTTCTCCGTTTCCGAAAGGGAGTTGCGGAATTCTTTAACGCCTTCCCCCGGGAGGCCGATGATCAAATCCATATTGATATTTGACATTCCGTGTTTGCGCGACAAATGGTATTTTTCGATCGTTTCTTCAACCGTATGATGGCGGCCGATCGCCTTTAATGTCTCGTTTTCATACGACTGCGGGTTGATGCTGATTCTGTCGATGTTCCATTTTTTTAAGACGTCAAGCTTTTCCGGGGTAATCGTATCGGGGCGGCCTGCTTCAACCGTGACTTCGCGGATGTTTTTGACATCGGGAAATGAACGGTGCATTTCCTCATACAACAGATCCATTTCTTCGGCCGTAATGCTTGTCGGCGTGCCGCCGCCAAAATAAACGGTCGTGATCTTGACGCCGTGTTCTTTCAGCCATTCGCCGATTTTCTGCATTTCGTAGTGAAGCCCCCATAAGAAAGAACCGACCCGTCCTGCCTGCCCTCTAATGGCATAGGCAGGAAACGTGCAGTAAGCGCATTTTGTCGGGCAAAACGGAATGCCGATATAAATGCTGACTTCCCTGTCAAGGTCGTATAAATCGGGCACGGCTTTAAGCTGGCGGTCAACGATGTTTTGCATCAGCTCGATCTTTTCGTCATGGATTAAGTAATCTCTTTTCAATTCGGCGTGTGCCGTTTCTTTTGACATCCCGCTTTGCAGTTTTTTGTGCAACAGCTTTGTCGGGCGTACTCCCGTCAGAATCCCCCACTTCTGAACGATCCCGGTATGTTCTTGAAGAACGCTTAAAAATACGTAAGAAACGGTATTTTTCACTTGCTTAAACGCTTCTTTCTCCGGCAACTCAGGGTCCAGCGACTTCGTGTACTCAGCTTTTATATCAGTTCCTTCAATCGCCCCTGCAGCCCGGACCGACGAAACGTCCCGCTCATAATGCAGGGCGATTGAAAGGTCCGGAGCAACTTTTTCGCCAATCGCGACCTCGGACTCTTCAAAAAACAGGTTGGCTATATTCTCGAGCGGCCTCACGAATCTGTCGTCCTGAAGCCCTTCTATATGAATGCGCAATATCATCACCTTTTTCGTTTCAAAACTTTCTTTAGTGTACAAAAATACCTCGCCAAAATCAATCCAGGAACACATCGCCGAAAAAAGCACTGCCGCTGTAAAGAATGCAGGCCAACAATAAAATCCCCGTTTTCTCAGAAAACAGGGATGAACATCCGTTTTACACTTTTCTGATATGAAATTTTTTGAGAAAGTCTTTGCTTTGCTGCTTTCTGAAATATTCTTTTAACATGTAGGCGACGCCTTGTTCATCGTTGGACCGCGTCACCCAGTCGGCTTTTTGCTTGACCTCTTGAGGGGCATTCCCCATGGCGACGCCCATCCCCGCCAGTTCAATCATCGGGAGATCATCGGTATCATGCCCGATCGCGACGACGTCCTCCATTTTAAAGCCGAGGTCTGCCGCAAGCATCGCCAAACCGGATTCTTTTGAAACCCCTTTTTGAACGATCAAGAGCTTTTCCCCGGCCTGGATGACATCTACTGAAGGAAAGGCATTCTCGATCGTATGCGTGATCTCTTTCTTTTCTTCCATCGTGCAGTAAACCTCAATGACCGGCGCGCTGACCGGTTCATCCATCAGCATATCGCTCAAGGAATCGACGAACTGCACGGGGTAAAAAATCGGGTCTGACGGATGGATCATCGTCTTTCCGAGCAGATTTGAGTTTGTTTTTTTCCGGTTGCCGATCGAATATTTTTCGTGCAGAATCCTGATATTGCAGTCATAGCTCTCCAATATTTGAACAAGATTAAACGTCTTTTCCTCAGAAATTCGTTTTTCATAAAAAGGCTCATCAATTTTGTCCGCAATAATTGCACCGCTATGGGTGATCAGCTTTGCATCGAGCTTTAGCGATTTGGCGATTTTTAACGCGGAGCGAAAATGTCTGTTCGTCACAAGCGTTACATAAACGTCTTTCTTCTTAGCGTATTCTATCGCTTCCTTCGTTGCGGGATGAAGCCGTCCGTTTGTCCGAAGCAGCGTTCCGTCTATATTCAGCGCAAGCATTTGTTTTGACACCTGGAGGTCCCCCTTCTTTGATGACTGTACCTGTTATAGAGAATATGTCCCGAAGGGCTCCTTTAGAACAGACCTCAAACTAAAAAAGCCTGTCTGCACAGACTTTTCGTTCGCATCTTTCGGATACGATCATGATTCTCCCTTATTGAAAAACTGCGAATTCAATGCCCCTTTCATTCAATTCGCAAAAGATATAATAAACCCCTTTTGTCTGACCGGCATATGCGCTTATTCTCTGTACCCCTTAGCTTTTGCCGCTTAGTCGTATATGCTCATGATCGTATCTCGGCAAAATGTAAGCACTTACACATTGTATTATCTCAGCAATTTCATCAATTGACAAGTCTTTTTTAAAAATTAATGAAGTTATTTGTTTACTTAATTAAGTATAGTCCGGCGGGCTGGATCGGCTGCACATAAAAAAACCCCCGCTTTTCAATGGAAAGCGGGGGTTTTGATCAGCTTTCAGGATGTCCGTAAAGCTCTTCGAGCGGTTTCATGATGATTTTGTTTAATTCGGCAATCAGCATGCTCATCCGCTGTTCTGCATCCATCAGCTTTGAAATTTTCTCGTGTTGCTGAACAAGTGCCACAGATTTTTGCGCTTGTTCAACTTCTTCCTGGGAGATCATTTCACCATTCATCTGTTTTTGCTGAAGTCTTAGCTGGATATCGCGAAAATTGTCAAACATCCTTTTTGCCGAAGGATCAGCATTTACATCATCGTAAAGGCCCTTCAATTGAGAGTATTCATCGCTTTGGCGCAAGGCTTTTTCCAAATCGTAAGCCGAGTCGTATAAATTGACCGTCATGTTTCATACGCTCCTTTCCTGCCGCATTCTTATGGATATGGCACCACTCCACTATAACAGACTATGGAGCGTTTTTCACAGTTATACTTTCAATTCCGTTTCCATCTTTAAAACAGAATGACAAAAACGGCTTGAATCGCCCCGATGATTCCGCCGAGCAGCCCGCCCAAATACGTAATCATTTTAAATTCGCGCTTGGAAATCGACAGAACCATTTCTTCCAGCCGTTCAACCGGAAAGTTGTCGACCTGCTCCTTAACGATGTCTTCGAGACGAAGCTGTTTCAGCACGTCATCAAGATGGCGGCACGCCGCGTCAAGCAAACGGCCGGTCACCTCCGGCAGGCGCTTTGCTGCATCCGTTTCAAACATGGAGACGTACGACCCCGTTGTTCTTTCGAAAAATGGCGCGAGGGAAAACCTTGTCATGATCTTTTTCTTCACATTCATGATGAGGTTTTCCAGGTTCCATTTTTCATCGGCTTCTTTAAACGAGTACTCTTTCAGCTTGTCCCATTCGTTTTGCAGCAGATCTGTTAAAAGCCGGGCGGTTTCATCGTTTTTCAAAAACTTCAGGATCTCCGGCCGGACGCGGTCAACGAGGCTGCTGTTTCCTAAAAACATCTGCACCATGCTGCCGATCATGCCGCGCTCCTTCAGAAAATCGTCAATCATATTGCCAAGCCGGCTTTTTCCTGCTTCGCTTTCAAAGTAGCTGACAGCCCGCTCTAAAATATAGTCTGACACCATCGGGAGTTTTTCGCTCAGCTTGTCCTGGGCTTCTTTTGGGATCAGGTCTTTCAATGGTTCGTTTTTATATGTCGCCAAATAAGCGGATAGCTTTTCATCCGTCCATTTGTTTACAAATTGATCCGCTTTCTGAGCTGCATTGGTCACCCCGATCGCTTCAAGCGCTTCTGCAACGGTCATCTGTGATTCGCTTGCAGCTGAAATCAGCCGTTCGCCCAGCTGTACCGCCTGTTTCTGGACTGCGTCAGAGGCCAGCTTTTTTTTGATTCCTTCGGTTGTCAGCAGATGGTTGACGACCATTTGTCCCATCTGCCTCGCCAATTCGTCGCGCCGCTTCGGAATCAATCCGGGAGTAAAAGGGATCCTCTTCCCGAATATGTAATGCGCCTTATAAGGGCGAAAAAGCATTTGAATCGCAAAATGATTCGTCACAGCTCCGATCAGAGCGCCGATGACGATCATGAAAATAAAAGTACCGACAACATTCATTCTTTCCACTGCCTTCCGTTTCACCTGACTTGTTACATAGACTGCATTTCTCAACGGCCATCTATGCATATCGTTATTATAGTAGCTGAACAAAAGACGGGCAAATTCGGGAATGATACGGGCGCGACAAAAATAGAATGGGTCAGGTGGATATTTTTGAAAAGCTTCTGTTCGCGAGTGGCAGAGCCCGAACCATGGAATGCGAATCATGATACAGGAGTTCATGTACAGGAGGGTTTTTAACAAGGAGGAATAAGCATGATGACGCTTGGATTTATGTCGCTGTCCCATCAGCATGAAAAAGCCTATGCCGAAGAATTGGCGAAAAAGGCTTCAGATTACGGAATCGGTTTTATCCGGTTTACTCCTTTGGATATTTCCCCGGGATCCATGCTTGTGAAAGCATTGACCTACCACCCGAAATCGGGACAGTGGAACGAGGTTGAACGCGAAATCCCCGAGCTGATCTATGACCGCTGTTTCTACGGCAGAAACCAGCAGTCGAAAAAAGCGAAGCCGATCGTGGAATGGCTGAAAAAATACCCGAAAACAGAATTTCTCGGACTCGGACTTCCCGAAAAATGGACGGTCTACAATGCGTTGAAAGCGGACCCTGTCCTTCAGGCTTACCTGCCGCCGACATCGCTCGCCGCAAGCGCGCAGGCCGTCCTTCGGCGGCTGGCGAAAGAGAAATCGTGCATCTTGAAGCCGGCATACGGCTCCGGAGGCCGGGGAATCATTCACCTTGAGCTTTCCGGGAAAACGGTGAAAGCCGCCTACCAGGTCGGAAAGCATAAGCAAATCAAATCATTTTCAAAACAGGCTTCTTTTGAAACATGGTGCAAAAAAGTCCTTCAGCACCGCTACCTTTTGCAAACGTTTCTCGACATCCAAGATAAAGACGGGTATCCGTGCGACATCAGGCTGTTATTGCAGAAAAACGGCTCCGGCGAATGGGAGACCGTCGGAAAAACGGTGAGACGAAGCTATCAGCACGGACTGCTCACCAACTTGGCCGGAGATTCCGAATCCGTAAGCTTTGACAGCTGGCTGTCAAGTGTTCCGAAAAAACGGCAGGCCGTCCTTCTCGACGATTTAGATACGATCGCAAACGCCGTCCCCCATGCGCTCGAATCAGGGCACGGCCCATTGTTCGAGCTCGGCCTTGATATTTGTTTGACGAAAGACGGGAAGGTCTGGCTCCTCGACGTCAATTCAAAGCCGGGGAAAAAAGCGTTTTTACAGCATTCTCCTGAAAACAGGGAACTTTTATACAACGGGCCCCTCGAATATTGCTCCTTTTTGGCGGCATCGCGGGACAAGAAAGGAGTTGGAAGGAAATGAACGCTAAAACGCTGACGGTCGGGATTCACCAAAACAGCGAAAACATGATGCTGCTTCCGGCTTCTTACAAACAGGAAGGCCTGTTGTACGCCGCTTTCGGAACGACTGTTGAAAGGTGTCATGTTTCCTTTGAGAGCGACTTGAAGCAAACCGTTTTGCTTTCTGAAAACCTGTATAAAAATTTACGGATTCCATACCGCGGAAAAGCGGCATTGCTGTTTCACGACAGCACCGTCTATATCGGCCCTTTAATCGGCATTTTCACCGCCGGCTTCACAAAGTCGGAACTTGCGCCGGTCAGGGGGCGCTCTTTGTTTTTTTCAAAGCTTTTGACGATGGATCTTCCGGCCGGAGGCTACTGCTACATGTTCGGCGCCCACCAGATTCAGTGGGAGGACGGAACGGTGCGCGGCCTTATTTTTCGGGAAAATGGCTGGCAGGAAGTGATCGTTCCCCTCCCAAATGTCGTATATGACAGATTGCCGAATAGGCAATCTGAGGATGAAGACGCCTTGCAGGAAACGAAAGCCCGGCTGATGAACGAGTACCGCATTCCGTGGTTCAATCCCGGCTTCTTTAACAAATGGGACATATACGAATCCTTGCGGGAAGACGAAAGAACGGAACCGCTCCTTCCGTACTCGGTTCTTGCGCCGTCGGCAAAAAAACTCGACGACATGGTCGCCCAATACGGCACGGTCTATGTGAAACCGGCCAACGGCAGCCTTGGAAACGGAATTTTCCAGCTATCCAGACAAGGGGAAAACGGGCTCCTTGCCAGGCATGCGGAGGGTGACAAATCTTATTCATCTGCGGACCTATTTTTGAATGACATACAAAAGCGAAAAGAAGAAATCCCGTATATCGCACAGCAGGGAATTGAACTGATCAGGATTGACGGCCACCCGGCCGATTTCAGAGTCCATACGAACAAAAACAGAAAAGGCACATGGACGGTTACGGCGATCGCCGTCAAAATCGCGGAAAGGGGCGGGATTACAACCCATATGTCAAAGGGCGGCGTCGTGAAAACGCTAGCCCAAATCTATGATGATCCGAAAGAACGGCTTCATATTCTGCAAAAGCTGACAAAAACGGCCCTATTGATCAGCAGTGTAATCGATGAAAAAACGGAAGGCTTTATCGGGGAAATCGGTTTTGATCTTGGAATGGACGAATCGAAAAACGTCTGGATGTTTGAAGCCAACTCCCGGCCCGGGCGGGCAATCTTCGCCCATCCCGGTTTAACATCCGTCAGCCGGCTGACGAAAAGAATGAATTTTGAATACGCTTCTTACTTAACCGAGCAATCGATCCTTTTTCCCGAGAAGCTGTGGCAAAACTCTTAAGCCGCGGAGAACACGACTCTTCGCGGCATTTTTCTATGAAAAGAGCCCTATGATCTTTCCTGTGAATAAGATACAATGATAACAAATCAAACGTCTAGTTAGCAGCTTGGTTCGGCGGATCGTTTTGAAATCGATGAAGGAGCGTGGCACTTTATGATTTCTCACTTTCAATGGAAACCGTTGTTTAAAAAAGAAAAACTGCCCGGCTGGAAAATCTCGTTTTACCATAAAGGAACGCATTATGAAGGGATTTATCATCAATCAGGGGAAATCGAATGGGGAAGCGTCTATCCGCCGCACGATGATGAACCATCGCTTAAAAGCGAAATTCATGAGTTAATGCTCTTCCATATTTACGAGTAAACAGAAAAGGAAGTTTTTCAAATGCTGGAAAAATTAAAAGCTTTGTACGGGGAACGGCTGGTCGCTTCCGGATCGGTTCCAAAACATCAAGCACTCTGGTTTCAAACGGACGACGGAGAGACATTCGGCGTCTTGAAAGAGGCGGTTACCGATCGGGAAAAACGGCTGCTTTTCGCTTTGTTCCGGCCTTTTTATGAACCGCATCCATCGGAATTGACGCCCCGTGAGAAAGAATGGCACCGGTATTTTTTCGAAAATGCCCCGTTGGAAAACCCGCAAAACGCTCAGTTCGTCCAAGGGCATTTTTTCAAAATGAAACATTCCCCCGAAGAAAGATACGCTATAAAGGAAGCGGTCAGCGGATTTTTCGAACGCCCTCTCGTGGTGTGGTACAGCCTTCATGAAGCCTTGATCATTCATGAAGATCCGTCACCGTCCCTTTCCAAACAGCAGCTCACAGAGCTTGCGGACGCGCTGACAAGCGATTTTTTGGCAAATCCCGTCTTTTTCAGCGGCCAGCTTCATCACATCAACGCTTCGCTTCGGGAAAAAATCGGCTTTGAGAAACAGATGTTTCAGCATATTCTGGCGAATCACGATCATGGCAGCGTCTCCTCTTTTTATCAGTTCCTTCCGTCTTTTATGACGGCAAAGCCGGGGAAAATCAAGACGGGGGCGTTTTCGGATCTGGTTAAAGACGCGCTGTCAGACTCTGAGACAGCGCAGACCATCAAGACGTATATGAAGTGCAACCTGAATGCCTCCCTGACGGCGAAGCGGCTGTTTATCCACCGAAACAGCCTGCAGTACAGAATCGACAGATTTATCGACAAAACGGCAATCGATATCAGACAGTTTGAAGAAGCTTGCGCCGTCTACATGATCATGAATGCATTGGCACGCTAAACAGCAAAGTGCACGAATCCAAATTGTGCATCATGTCCATTTACACGAATGATTCAATTTTATAAACTGAAAACAAATAAAAGCGCTTACATAAAAAGGGGGAGAAACATGGCAGAGCTTGTGCTGGACCGGATTTACAAAGTGTACGACAATAAAGTGACAGCTGTGGACAATTTTAATCTTCATATAGAAGACAAAGAATTTATCGTGTTTGTCGGACCTTCAGGCTGCGGAAAATCGACAACGCTCAGAATGATTGCCGGCCTTGAAGAAATTACGGAAGGCGAATTCACCATCGACGGAAAGCGGATGAATGATGTCGCTCCTAAGGACCGCGACATCGCGATGGTGTTCCAGAATTATGCGCTCTATCCGCATATGAACGTCTACGACAATATGGCGTTCGGCTTAAAACTTAGAAAATTTCCGAAGGATGAAATCAAGCGACGGGTTCATGAAACCGCCAAAATTTTAGGCCTTGAACAGTATTTGGATAGAAAGCCGAAGGCGCTTTCCGGAGGCCAGCGCCAGCGGGTCGCATTGGGACGCGCCATCGTCCGCGACGCCAAAGTGTTTTTGATGGATGAGCCTTTATCAAACCTTGACGCCAAACTGCGGGTTCAGATGCGCGCAGAAATCACCAAGCTCCACCAGCGCCTGCAAACGACGACGATCTATGTCACGCATGACCAGACAGAGGCGATGACGATGGCGACGAGGCTCGTTGTCATGAAAGACGGCGTCATCCAGCAGGTCGGCGCTCCGAAAGAGGTCTATGAAAACCCGGAAAACGTGTTTGTCGGCGGTTTTATCGGCTCTCCGGCAATGAACTTTTTCACCGGCAAGCTCACGGAAAAAACCTTTACATTCGGCGATGTTTCCGTTCTTGTTCCTGAAGGGAAAATGAAAATTTTGCGCGCGAAAGGCTACGTCGGAAAAGAAATCATCATGGGCATCAGGCCTGAGGACATTCATGACGAGCCAGTCTTCATCGAAGCCTCGAAGGAGTCAAAAATCGATGCAGCTATTGAAGTTGCTGAACTGATGGGCGCCGAAACAATGCTTTACTCCCAGGCCGGCGGCCAGCCGTTCATCGCAAGGGTCGATTCGCGGACCGACGTCCAGGCAGGCGATACGCTTGCTCTTGCTTTTGACATGAATAAATCGCACTTCTTTGATAAAGAAACAGAGCTCCGCATCCGCTCTGAAGGATGACGGACAGGAAATAAAGTTGACCGAAGCTTAGCACCCGCTATCCTTCGGTCAATTCAATTTCAACCCTTTCATCGTAAGAGCAGTCTTGGCATGTATATAAATGAATGCAGCTCGTTTCTTTCTGCATAAAAGAATCAAACTCCATATACGGGCTGTAAGGGCCGTAAAAATCGGTCACTCTCCCGGTATCGGCCATTTCGCTGCCGCACCTCGGGCAAACCCTTGCCTCGGCCAGCATTCCATTGCACACAGGACACATGTGGCATCCTCCTTGCTTTTTCCCTTAGCTTGCCCCTTCCGATTAAATTTCACCTTTCAACATTTACCAGATTGATTTATGCATGGATTTCGCTCCAATCCATCATAATACGTAGTACAAGGCAGCATTGGGCTCAGCCAGAGAGGCAGCGGCTTTCAGCCGCAAGCTGGTGCAAATCCAGCCGGCCCAACCACACTAATTGATAAAGGAGTTTGAAAAGAATGGCTAACCAAAATTCTTCAAATCAGCTGCTTGTACCCGGAGCCGCTCAAGCGATCGATCAAATGAAAAACGAAATCGCTTCCGAGTTCGGCGTAAACCTTGGCGCTGAAACAACTTCACGCGCAAACGGTTCCGTCGGCGGAGAAATTACAAAACGTCTCGTTGCTCAAGCTCAAGCTTCTATGGGCGGACAACAATAATCATCAACTTCATATCATGGCTAAAGCAGAAGGTGCACTCTTGCACCTTCTTTTTGCATGGGAAAATCCCGCACCCGTCTTCTCTGGTTTTCATATGCTGATAGAAAGGAGGAGTCGGCATGCAGCTTGTCGCAAGCATAAACTGGGAACTGCTTCAATTTGTCGGGATTTCCCTCTTGCACGAATATGTCGTCAATATTCGGCCGTTTTATGCGGCTTATCGCTTTCCTTGGACTTTTTCTTTCGGCCGATCTGACGTATGATAGACCAAATGGGAGGGATACGTCATGAAGATTGCGCTTTTTGGAGGTACAGGCCGTGTCGGACGAGCTTTTCTAAATCGGCTTGCAGCAGACGGCAGACATTCCGTCTACGCTCTTGTCCGCTCAGAGCATCCAAATCTGCCGAATACATGCTGCCGGACGCTTTCGGGAAACGCAAGAAACCCGGATGACGTTCAAACTTTAATAAGAGAAGCCGACATCGTTGTCAGCTGTTTAAATACAGATGGAGACGATACATTGACCGTCTCCACCCAAAACATTATACGCGCCATGAATGAACAAAACAAAAAAAGGCTGATCACAATCGGAACCGCCGGAATTTTAAATTCGAGGCAACATCCGTCACTTTACCGCTTTGAATCAAATGAATCAAAAAGGCGCTCAACTCGTGCGGCAAAAGAGCATGCCGACGTGTATGAGCGCCTCGTGAAAACAGATCTGGACTGGACAAACGTCTGCCCGACCTATCTTCCCGATGGTCCGGCAAGTGAAAGGTACCGGGTTGAGCGTGATTTCTTGCCGATCAATGGAAAAGAGATTACAACCGGCGACACGCCCACTTTCTTTACACGCAACTTGAAAGCGGCCGGTTTATCCGCGCACGGGCCGGACTGGCTTATTGAACGCCGGGGCTCACCCCACAAGCGTTCCCCGGCCTTTTTGGAGCTCATACATTTGATAATATTGCCCTTTTTGTTTCATGAGCTCCTCATGGTTGCCCTTTTCGATGATTTGCCCTTTATCAAGCACAAGAATTTGATCAGCGTTTTTGATGGTTGACAGCCTGTGGGCGATGATAAAGGTCGTGCGCCCTTTTTTGACAACGTCAAGCGCCTTTTGGATCACGGCTTCTGTTTCGGTATCGATATTGGCCGTTGCCTCGTCCAGCACGAGAATGGCCGGATCAAAGGCGAGCGCCCTTGCAAATGAAATGAGCTGCCTCTCCCCCGAGGAGAGGGTGCTGCCTTTTTCAATAACCGGCTCGTCAAAGCCTTTAGGCAAATGGGCAAGCAGTTTGTCAGCCCCTACATGCATTAATGCGGCTTCAATCTGCTCTTTTGTGATCTCTTCATTCTCAAGGCTGACATTCGAAGCAATCGTACCGGCAAACAGGTAGGGGTCCTGAAGCACGATGCCCATATGCTGTCTGATGTCCTGCCGCGGCCGATCATAAATGCTTGTTCCATCGATTTTGACATCGCCTTTTTGGATATCGTAAAAGCGGAAAAGAACGTTCATAATCGAGCTTTTGCCTGATCCCGTATGACCGACCAAGGCAACGGTTTCACCCTGTTTCGCCTCGAACGAAATGTTTTTTAATACATATTCACCGTCATCGCCGTACCGAAATGAGACATCCTCGAACACAACATGCCCTTTCACGCTGTCTCCGCTCGTTTCTCCAACATCGACACCCGGTTCATCCAAAAGCCGGAATACACGCTCAGATGATACCCTTGCAAGCTCAAGCTTCGGAAATTGGTTGACGATCCCGGTAATCGGCTCAAACAGCCGGGTCACGTAATCGACAAATGCATAAAGAACGCCGATCGAAATCATCCCTTCTGCATTGAGCGCAGCTCCTCCGAAGTACCAGATTAAAACAGCGATCATGACTTTTTGCAGAACGCCGACAAGGTTATGCGACATCAGCGAATTCAAATTGAGCATTTTGTTTTGATAACGAAAGTGGCTGTCGTTTAATTCTTCAAATTCGCGCATGATGTCCTTTTGGCGGCGGAATGCCTGAATGATCGGCATTCCTTGAATCGCCTCATTCATGTTGGCGTTAATCTCGCTGTTGATCGATCTGAGTTTATGATTGAAGCCTGACGCAAATTTGCGGTAGAAGGCCGCCCAAACCGCAATCAGCGGCAATATGATCAGGCAGGGGGCCGCAAGTCGGGCATCAAGCATGAACAAGGCTGCAAAAATCCCGGCCAGATATATCATGTTGGTCACAAACGTCGACAGGACGGTAACGTACAGGTCGCGGATCGCTTCCGTATCATTCGTTACCCGCGCGACAATCTTGCCGGCCGGCAAATTGTCAAAATAGCGGACAGGCAGCCTTTGAATGTTGGCAAAAACATCCTGGCGCATCTTCTGAATAATGCGGTTGGCGCTCATCTGCAAAAGATAGAATTGCCCGTAATGAAAAAAGATCGAGACGATGAGAAGTCCGAGGTACAGCAATACGAGCGATAAAAGCCCTTTGATTTCAGGTTCATAAAACGAGAAAACTTCAGACGCCGACAGCCGGACGGCCGGAAAGGATTCAGTCTGTCCTCCGCCCGTGATTCGCAATGCTCCGTCCTCTGCCGTCCTTTTTCCATCAAAAGGGACGGCCTCATCTACGAAATAATATGCCATGCCGACTTGGAAAACGCGGACTTCCTTCCGCTTGTTAAGCGTTGAATCTGCTCTGTCCTCCCTGACGTATTCCTTTCCTTTATAGGAAACTGTATACTCGCTCTTTTCCGAGACTTCATACCACGGTTTTTCAATCCCTAAAATATGGTCGTCAATCATTTTTTTGCCGATCATCGGCCCTGTCAGTTCGGCTGCGACGGCCACCGCGAGCATCAAGAGGGCGCAGATCAAAATGCGTTTATAAGAAAGTGCATATTGAAAAAGCCGTTTTCCGGTCTTCATGCCACAGTCCCCCCTTCTTCCCCTGAAGACAGCTTCTGTGCTTCATACTGCTCAAAATACCAACCTTTCCCTTCGATCAGCTCTTCATGCGTTCCCCGCTCTAAGATTTTGCCGCCCTCCAGGACAAGGATGAAATCGGCATGCTCGACCGCTGACATACGGTGCGAGGTAATAAAGGTTGTTTTTCCTTTCCGATTCTGGCGGATGTTTTCGATAATCGCCGCTTCCGTTTTCGCATCCACCGCTGACAGCGAATCGTCCAAAATTAAAATATGGGGGTTGGCGATCAACGCTCTCGCAATCGAAATCCGCTGCTTTTGTCCGCCTGATAATGCCACTCCCTTCTCGCCGACCATCGTTTCAAGCCCCTCGGATAAAAGCTCAATATCCTTTTCCAAATGGGCGGCCCGAATCACGTCCTCTACCTCCTGTTCTTTTGCCCGTAATCCGCCGAATAAAATGTTCTCTTTTACCGTTTTTGAAAACAGCACATGATCCTGGGGCACGTATCCGATCCAGCTGTACAGCTCATCAAGCGGCAGACGCCCGATCGGCACACCGGAAATGCTGATCGTCCCCTCCCCTTCCGGATACTGTCGCAAAAGCTGTTTGATCAATGTCGTTTTTCCGCTCCCCGTCTTCCCTACGATTCCAACGGTCTGTCCCTTTAAAACCGTGAATGAAATCCCCGAAAGATTGCGCGAGCTTGAGCGTGGGTACGTAAAACTGACCTTGTCAAAGACGATATCTCCGGGTTCTGCAGTTTCAGGATGCGGTGCTTCTTTCACATCAGGCTGATAGCGAAGCGTTTCATTTACCCTGTCGAGCGATGCATTCCCTCTCTGCATAATATTGATCAGCTCGCCAATCGCGAACATCGGCCAGATCAGCATCCCCAAGTATACGTTGAAGGAGACGAGCTCCCCGAGCGTAAGCTGGCTGCGGAATACAAGGTAAGCCCCATACCCCAAACCGATTAAATAGCTGATTCCGACAAGCAGCTTCACCGTCGGCTCGAACAGCGAATCGATCAGCGCGACTTTCATGTTTTTTTGATAAACATCGGCCGTCATGCTGTTAAACCGCCTGACATCGTTTTTCTCCTGAACATATGCCCTGATCACCCGTACACCTGATACGGATTCAAGCACCTGATCATTTAGATCGCCAAACGCTTTCTGCGCCTCTGTAAAACGCTGATGAATTTTTCCTCCGTATATACTGATCGCCGCAGCCATCAACGGAAGGGGAATGATCGATGCAAGCGTCAGCTTCCAGCTGATCAAAAATCCCATCGTAAACAGAATCGTCAGCATAAACATGGTTGAGTCCACAAGCGTCAATATTCCGAAACCCGCCGTCATCGAAATCGCTTTTAAATCGTTTGTCGCCCTCGCCATCAAATCCCCTGTTCGGTTCTTTTCGTAAAACGGGGGCGTCATCTTTAACAAATGCCCCATCAGCTTTGACCGGAGGATTTTTTCGATCAGATTCGCCCCGCCGAACAGCTGATACATCCAGTTGTATGAGAGCGTGTAAACAACGAGCGAGAGCCCGATCAATAAACCGATATAACCGAACATTCGCATCGGCGAAAAAGCGCCTGACTGCATATCGTCAATCGCGTTTCCGAGCAGTTTCGGCGGAAACATCTCAAGTACATTTACGATTAACAACAGGACGATCGCGATCGTATAGCGCCGCCATGCGTTTTTAAAAAACCAGCCGAGCTTCCATAATACGGAAAACATTGATATCCACTCCTTTTTTAACCGCCTTCAAGCTTTTCCTTACAGTCATTGATCTCGCGTCTAACATGTGGCATAACCCATTCCTCCTTTTGAAATATTCGAAAACCCGGCTGTTTTGATATGCTCCCCTAAA
>NZ_JBALMR010000065.1:0-23948 GCF_036963165.1 Bacillus sp. JJ675
GGCCCCCTCCGCCAGACGGCTGCCCGCCTCCGTTTTGGCCTTGAGCATCACCGCCGGCCGGGCCGTTACCGTTCGGCGGCTGCATATCTGCGCCAAATCCGTTCATATCGCCGCGGGAATTGCCTGTCGTCTGTCCGAGCAGGCGTTCTGTACCGTTGTATCCGAAAGCCAGTTCAAGCACGGAGTTTTTCTGGCTGCTTCCGACATATGGACGGCTGTCCGCCGACGTGTAGTCGACAACGAGTGCCCACGAAAGGGAAACGCCGGTAAGGACGATAAGCGACAGTACGGCCGACGCGATTTTTTTCCTCCATTTGGCTTTTGCCGCAACCAGGTAGAATAGCAAAAAGGCCGGGATGACCATAAAGGCTTGAAGCATCTTCATATTGAATCCGATTCCGACGATTCCAAACGCGGCGAGCAGCAAGATCAGCTTTCCTTGTTTGACCGCCCTCATCAGGCACCATGTACCGAGAAGCAGCGTGAATACGAGCATGCTGTCGATATTGTTCGTCCGGCTGACGGCGACTGCGATCGGCGTCAGCGCCATAACAAGAGCGCTGATTCGCGCTGCACCTTTGCCGAATCTCGGCTTGATCATGATGTAGAGAAGGAAGACAGAACCGACTCCTGCTAGCGCCTGCGGAAGGATCACGCTCCACGTATGAACGCCGAATACGAGCGCGAAGATCGTCTGTATCCATAGGACGAGCGGCGGCTTATCAACCGATACAAATCCCGAAGGATCGAATGAAGCATAGAAGAAATTGTGGAAGCTTTTCGTCATGCTTTTAACTGCTGCCAAGTAATACTGGTTGGCCGCATCATCCTGCCAGATGTTATATGTATTCAGAATAAGTGCTGCCAGCAAAATCAAGATAAGTGCGATATCCGGTTTTTTTAATTTCATCATCTCTCACCTCTTTATGGTTACCTATTTTAGATAAAAAATATGAATAAGTTATGAATAAAAAAAGAAATATTCTTTGTTATTGCACGATGGGAAAAAATAAATAATTTTGGAAAAAGTGTGTACATTTTCGATTTCCCGCTGTATACTGTACTACAACAGAAATAAAAAACAAAATCTGTTGTATAAAAAGGAGGGGGAAACAATGAGCATGAAAAGCCCGCTCGAATTCTTTCGAACGCTTCCAAAAAAAACGTGCCCAGAATGCGGGGAGCAGGTGGAAGAACAGGCTGAATCCTATTTCATGGAATGCGAGCGCTGCCTTGCGAAGAAGGGAGAGTAACTGTTTTATAACAAAATGCGAAAGGGGCTAGAGAGATGAAGACAGAAGAGAGAAGGCTGCAGATCAAGGGAGACATGAATCCGGAATATGAAGCAATTTTAACAAAGGAAGCGCTTCAGTTCGTCGGGCGTCTTGAACGCCACTTCGGCAAAAGAAGGCGCGATTTACTGCACTTGCGAAATATCGTTCAGGCGGAAATTGATCAAGGAAAGAACCCCGATTTTCTAAAAGAGACGCAGTACATTCGGGAAGGAAACTGGACGGCTGCGCCGGTCCCGCCGGATTTGGAAGACCGCAGGGTAGAGATTACCGGGCCGGTGGACAGAAAAATGGTGATCAACGCTCTCAATTCGGGGGCGAAGGTGTTTATGGCCGATTTTGAAGACGCCAACTCACCGACGTGGAAAAACTGTGTAGAAGGACAGATCAATTTAAGGGATGCAATCCGCGGGACGATTGATTTTACAAACGAAAACGGCAAACGGTATCAGCTCAATGAGAATCCGGCGGTCATCATGGTCAGGCCGCGGGGCTGGCATTTGGAGGAAAAGCACGTGCTGGCTGACGGAAAACCGGTTTCTGCAAGCTTGTTCGATTTTGGCCTCTATTTTTTTCATAACGCAAAAGCGCTGATCAACAAAGGGAGCGGCCCTTATTTCTACCTTCCAAAAATCGAAAATCATCTTGAAGCAAGGCTATGGAATGACGTATTTGTTTACGCCCAGAACGATTTGGGCATCCCGCAGGGCACGATAAAGGCGACCGTCTTAATCGAAACAATCCTGGCAGCTTTTGAAATGGATGAGATCTTGTATGAATTGAAGGAACATTCGGCAGGCCTCAACTGCGGCAGATGGGATTACATTTTCAGCTTCATTAAGAAATTCCGCAGCAGGGAAGACGTCATCTTTCCCGACCGTTCAGCCGTGACGATGACGGTTCCGAACATGAGAGCCTATTCCCTTTTGGTCATCAAAACGTGCCATAAGCGGAATGTCCATGCGATCGGGGGAATGGCGGCGCAGATTCCTGCAAAAGACAATCCTGATATCAACGCTGCGGCTTTCGCGAAAATACGCGAGGATAAGGAGCGCGAAGTAAAAGACGGGCATGACGGGACATGGATCGCGCATCCCGGCATGATTCAAACGGCTCTCGACGTATTTGATGAACATATGCCTGAAGCAAATCAGATTCATAGAAAGCGTGAAGACATCAAGGTTGAAGGGAAAGATTTGCTGGAAGTGCCGACAGGGCGGATCACGGAAAAGGGCGTCCGCACGAATATCAGCGCCGGCATCCGCTATATGGCTTCCTGGCTGTCCGGAAAAGGCGCTGCCCCGATTGACCATTTGATGGAGGATGCGGCAACGGCCGAAATTTCAAGAGCTCAATTATGGCAATGGATCCGCCATCCGCAAGGCATTCTGGATGACGGCCGGGAAGTGACTGCAGAAATGTTCAAGACGATGAAAGAGGAAGAAATGAAGAGGATCATCGATGACATCGGGTTGAAGCGTTATCAAGAAGGCCGCTTTGAAGAGGCCGGACGGCTCTTTGAAGCAATGATTTTGGATGATCAATTCGCTGAATTTTTGACAATACCCGCTTATGAAAAATTATAAGGAGGAATGGGAGATGAGGTCTGAACAGGCAAAACAATTGGAGGAGAGCTGGCAGGATGAACGGTGGAACGGAATCACAAGGCCGTACAAGGCTGAGGATGTGATCCGCCTGAGGGGGTCCCTTGAAATCGAATATACCATCGCAAGGCGCGGCTCTGAAAAACTTTGGCGGCTTCTCCATTCGGAAGATTTCGTTCCAGCGCTTGGAGCGTTGACGGGAAACCAGGCAATGCAGCAAGTAAAGGCCGGATTGAAAGCGATTTATTTAAGCGGCTGGCAAGTGGCGGCCGATGCAAACCTTGCGGGGAGCATGTACCCTGACCAAAGCCTGTATCCGGCAAACAGCGTTCCGGAAGTCGTCAAAAGAATCAACCGTACGCTCCAGCGCGCAGACCAGATTCATTTCATGGAAGGAAAAGAAGAGATCGATTGGTTTGCACCGATCGTAGCGGATGCTGAAGCGGGATTCGGCGGGCAGCTGAATGTCTTCGAATTGATGAAAAGCATGATTGAGGCAGGTGCCGCTGGCGTTCATTTTGAAGACCAGCTTTCATCAGAGAAAAAATGCGGACATTTGGGCGGAAAAGTGCTGTTGCCGACGCAGACGGCGGTTCGTAATTTGATCGCGGCCCGCCTCGCCGCAGATGTCATGGGCGTCCCGACGGTTCTCATCGCCCGGACGGATGCGAATGCGGCCGATCTCATCACAAGCGACATCGACCAGTATGATGCCCCGTTTTTGACGGGAGAACGCACATCAGAAGGATTTTTCAAAACGAAAGCGGGCCTTGATCAGGCGATTGCCAGAGGGCTTGCATATGCGCCTTACGCCGACTTGGTCTGGTGTGAAACATCAGAACCTAATCTTGATGAGGCGCGCCGGTTTGCAGAGGCGATTCATGAACAATTCCCGGGAAAACTGCTTGCGTACAATTGCTCGCCTTCTTTTAACTGGAAAGCCAAACTCGATGATCAAACGATTGGTGATTTTCAAAAAGATCTCAGTGAAATGGGGTATAAATTTCAATTCGTCACACTCGCTGGGTTCCACGCTTTAAATCACGGCATGTTTGAACTGGCCCGCCAATATAAAACACGCGGGATGGCCGCTTACTCTGAGCTGCAGCAGGCCGAGTTCGCCAGCGAAGCCCACGGCTATACGGCGACAAGGCACCAGCGTGAAGTCGGAACGAGCTATTTTGATGAAGTCGCACAAGTCGTTACAGGAGGGACTTCTTCGACGACGGCGCTAAAAGGCTCGACGGAAGCGGAGCAGTTTCAGCAGTAAATCGCTGTGAAAAAGCCGCCTTGCTTGACAGGCGGCTTGCTCGTTTGTATAAAAATATTTTAGCAATTGGCATCATTGGAAGGGGCAATCAAAGGATGTTCCCGAAGCACAATCACATTCTGATGAGCTTTGTTACTTCTTTTGGCCGGCCGGTTGTCTTTGCTGAATGAGTAGAACAAATACACGGTCATTGTCAAAATCAAGATAAACATCATCATATCTATCCCCTCCAATTGAAATTTGCCTTTCAATATATAAGACGGATTGCGCCCAGTATAAGTTTCAGAAAATTTGTTTATTTCTTAAAAAATATCAATCTATACCAAATGCTGTAAATATACGTTATGATGAAGTAGAGATGAAGAAAAGGAGTGAAGTGAGTTGGGAAAGAGGGTTAAACGATTTTCATTCATGTTCGCCGTTTTGCTCATGATCTCGTCGGTCCCGGCGATGGCCGAAGGAGCAGAACCGCCGAAGAAGGAAAAAGAGATTGCAGACTACCAGCAAAAGCTTGAAGTCAAACGGGAAAACATTGCGATCGATCGGGCCAATATAAAAGATTCCTACAGACTCAATGAAGACGGGCAGTCTTTGAACGTAACAAAACCCAAAGCTTCCGTCAAATCAAACTATTCTTCTTCAGAACAATCCTTTCAGCACCAGGCCTCACTGACGGAAACCAACAAGGACGATCTGTGGTTTTTCAGCACGCCTTCAGACAGAACATTCATCGCGAGAATCCTATCAAACAATGCCGACTACACCGTGCAGCTTTACGTGGTTGACTGGGAAAAAGGACAAGCCATTCCGACGAATATCTCCGCGTCAGCCGGCAATTTGATCGCACTCAATGAGCTTCCAAAAGGCGACTATGCGCTCAGGGTTTTTTCGGCGGGAGATGTCGGAGATTCCTATACGATTCAAATGAACGCCAGGAACCCGGCCCATTTTACATCGGCAGTATCTGTCTCATCTTCCCTGCAGCAATTTGTCGCGGAATATGAAGACGGTTCAGTTTATGCCAACGGCACCTTTGTATATAACAAAAACGGCGGAAATAGCCACCTTGACTGGAAGAGAGTCTTTTATTTTCCGTATGGCGGCGGCTACACCCAGCGGACTCACGAGATTGCAGATGCAAAGGTCAAATCGGTTTCCGCACCTGTATCATACAAAGCAAGCTATGCCAGCTCTGAAGAAGCCATCATGGTCTATCTCGATAAAGGGACATTGTTTATGCACCACCAGTCCGCCTTTCAATCCGGCGTCGGCTATGAAGGTTCGTTTGTCGATACGCTTGGAAAGGTGACGCCGAGAAGGATCGATGACAACGATTTTGAATACGGCGATCATATTCTCATCGTCGATTTAAAAACGGGTAAGTCTATCGATTTCTTCAGTGTATTAAACTACTACTATGCAAGCGGGGTCGAAAAAATCCCGGCGATTCAATACTTGAATTAAAGCATTGACATGTAGTTTATAGATGTGTAGAGTAAAAGTTAATGAAATAGGAAGTCCACTGGGGGAGCCATAAAGCTGGCTGAGACAAGAGGTGATCTTGGACCCTTCGAACCTGATCTAGTTCGCACTAGCGTAGGGAAGTGGAGCCGGTGTCTTTATGAGTTCATCATCTTAAGCCGCTCCATTTTGGGGCGGCTTTTTTGCATAAAGAAGCCGTTTTCCCCTTGTGCCTTCCTTTATAAATGAATGTAAGGAGGCTTTCTTCATGAGTTTTTCAGCGCAACTTCGCCGCGAGGCAAATCCCATCTTTGAAGCCATTTTTCAGCATCCTTTTGTAAAGGGGCTGGCGTCGGGCGACCTAAAAAAGGAACAGCTCATCCATTATGTCAAACAGGATGTCGCGTATTTGAATTCCTTTGTACAAATCTACGGAATCGCTATTTCAAAATGCAAAAAACGGGAAGACATGACCATGTTCAACCGGCAGATTTCCTTTGTGCTGGACAGCGAGGTGCATCCCCACAACAATCTTTGCCGGGTTGCAGGCGTACAATATGAAGACCTGCACGGCTATCCTCTCGCACCGTCGGCTCATCATTATATCAGCCATATGCTGACGGCCGCGCACGAAGGCACGATCGGAGACATATTGGCCGTTTTGCTGCCGTGTCCGTGGACATATTGGGAGATTGGCAAAAGATTGCTGAATGAGGTGCAGCCTGATCCGTCGCATCCGTTTTATGACTGGATTCTATTTTACGGAGACCGAACCGATTCGATTACAACGGCATTTTGCGCTCGTTTGGATGAATGGGCAAAGGATGCACGCGAGGAAGAAAAAGAGAAAATGAAAGAGCTCTTTTTGTTAAGCTGCCAGCTTGAATATCAGTTTTGGGAGATGGCCTATACCCTTGAAGATTGGCCTGTGAATATGGAGGCGGCGGGACGATGAATTGGAGGATGAAAGAAGTCGTCATGACCGTGATATTGTCAGTCGCCTGCGGTGTAATTTATTTAGGGTGGTCCACCTTGTGGATTCCGGTTTCGGCTATCGTCGGTCCAGTCGGTGCAAACTTTATGTTCGGCATATGGGTGATTGCGAGTCCGATCGTTGCCTATATCATCCGCAAACCGGGGGCGGCGCTGATTGCCGAGACGGCAGCTGCGGCGGTTGAACTGCTGACGGGAAGCCATTTTGGGTTATCTTCACTGCTCATCGGCGTTTTCCAGGGGGCTGGAGCGGAAATCGCTTTTGCGATGTTTCGTTATCAGCGCTATAACCTGTTTACCCTTATGCTGTCCGGAGCGCTTGCGGCCGTCGGCAGCATGACCTACAGCCTGATCGCAAACGGCTTTGGCTACTATACGACAGAAAAGCTGGTTCTGACATTTATCATTCAGGTCATCAGCGGAATCATTCTCGGCGGCTGGCTCGCCAAAGCGGTGGTCGGGGCGCTCGCGAAAACAGGTGTGCTCGACCAATATGAGATCATGAAGGAACAGCGGAAAAAGGATGAATCAAATGAATTCGTATCTAGGATGCAATAATCTATCCGTTCGCTTTTACAATCGTTCGGAAACGGTATTGGACAGCTTGAGTCTATCGATTCAAAAAGGAGAGAAGGTGCTGATACTCGGGCCGAGCGGAAGCGGAAAATCGACATTGATTTCGGTGCTTTCCGGAATTATACCCGAACATATTGAAGCCGAAGTCAAAGGCGAGGTAGACCGCAGAAAAAGCGCCGGTGTCATGTTTCAGGACCCGGATTCGCAATTCTGCATGCTTCGGGTTGATGAAGAAATCGCCTTTAGTCTGGAAAATCGCCGTGTTCCCCCCGAAGATATGGAGCGGATGATCTCTTCTCTCATGGATCAGGTCGGGCTGAATGTTGATAAGAAAACGCCGATTGAGACTTTGTCAGGGGGCATGAAACAGCGGCTCGCGCTGGCGTGTCTTTTGGCTTTGGAACCGGAAGTGCTGTTTTTTGACGAGCCGACGGCGCAGCTTGATCCGGTCAGCCGGAACGCGATCTTCGCCCTGCTGAAAGACGTCTCTGAAAAAACGGGGCAGACGATGGTGTTTGTCGAGCATGTGTTGGACGGCTGCATCGAATGGATGGACCGCGTCATCCTTTTAAACGAAAACGGACGCATGATCGGCGACGGAAAACCCGGGGACATTCTCCGTCTCTATCAGCGGCAAATGAAGGAGGCCGGCATTTGGCTGCCCAAGCTGTATCCGGCTGTATGGGAGGAAGTCGTCCGGGACGAGACCCATCCGCTTGCCGTCAAGCTGTCTGCCGAACTGAAAAAAAAAGAACGTGAGGAAGAAAGCGGGACGCCCAAAAGCAGGACATTGATCCGCACCGAAGATGCAGCGATCGGCTATCGAAAAAAAACGGTTGCGGACGGCATCAGCGTTCAGATTCCAAAAGGCGCCTGGGTATCGGTCATCGGGGAGAACGGCAGCGGGAAAAGCACGTTTCTCAAAAGCCTGATCCGCTTGGAAGCGGTGAGAAAAGGACGCATTTATTTGGAGGATTGCGAGCTGAAAAAATGGTCTGACAAGGACTTGTATGACAAGGCCGGCTTCGTCTTTCAAAACCCGGAGCTCCAATTTATTCAGGATTCGGTCTTTGAGGAAATCGCGTACGGAGCGAGACAGAGAAACTGGTCTGGGGAAGAGATTGAGAAAAAAACGTCCGGCCTGTTACAAGAGTTCGGGCTTACATCACACCGAAAGGCCCACCCGTTCACATTGAGCCTGGGGCAAAAACGTCGTCTGAGCGTGGCGACGATGCTTTTGTTTGATCAAGATTTGCTTCTCCTTGATGAACCGACATTCGGACAGGACGAAAAAACGTCAGGAGAGCTGATTAAACGGTTAAAAGAACGGCAGGAACGGGGAACCTCAATCATCATGGTGACCCATGATATGGATATCGTCGACCGGCACTCTGATCAAGTCATCGTGTTTCACAAAGGAAAAGCGGCTTATCAGGGAACGCCTTACCGTTTATTTTCCGATCGGAGCCTCATCAGCCGGTTCTCGATCGTTCCGCCGCTTCACTATAAACTGATGCATGCCAGAGAAAAGAAGGTGCCTGTATGAAAAGCAATGATTCATACCTTTCAACATTGAATCCTGCGGGAAAGCTTTTTTTCCATCTGCTTGTCATGTGTATATTAATGACCGTTTCAAACCCGAAGCCGACTTTTTTCATATGGCTTCTCGCGGTGATGACCGGCATCGTTTTCGGAGGCTGGACGGCTGCATATTTGGCGAAGCGCCTGCTGCCTTATCTGCTTTTTTTCGTTCTCGTCTGCTGGATGATGGCCGCTTTTGGAAAAGGAGAGGAAACGCTTTGGCAATGGGCATGGTTCCATGTGACGAAGGAGAGCCTTGGAAACGGCCTGACGATCGCTTTGCGGATGCTCGGGTTTGTCACATACGGACTCCTGTTTACGTCAACGACCGATTTAACGGCGTTCATCATGAGCTTAATTCATCAATGCAGGCTGTCGCCGAAATGGGCGTATGGACTGCTGGCCGGATTTCGGTTTGTTCCGCTCTTTCAATCAGAGCTCTCGCAAATGAAAGCCGCGCATAAAATCAGGGGCTATAAACAAAAAAACAGCTGGAAAGCCTTTATCACATATTCGCTCCCATTGTTCTCCCAAGGCATCCGCAAATCGGAAAGAATTGCGGTGGTAATGGAAGCGCGGGGTTTTACGGGCACGAGAAACCGGACGTATTATCAAACGCCCCGGCTTGGCGCAAAAGATGCGCTTTACGGAATCGTTCTGCTTCTCGCCGTGCTGGGGATATTGATAGTATTTTCCTGAAAAATACATTTGTTAGAGCCGTGAAAGCGGCTCTTTTTTAATAATGAGAATAGAAAAACTCCGGAACAATTGACTTAAACATATTGACCTGGTCTAAAAAGGTTGTACAATCAATGTGTAACATGTGAAAAAAGAAATATAAATCATCCCCTTCATTCTAATAAAACGGGAGGTGCACCAGTGAAAATAGCCAAGGTGATCAACAATAATGTGGTCAGTGTTTTAGACGAACGGGATCAGGAGCTTGTGGTCATGGGCAGGGGAATCGCCTTTCAGAAAAAACCCGGTGAAATGGTTGATGAATCAAGGATAGAGAAGATTTTCAGGCTTGATAATAAAGACATCTCAGAACGATTTAAAACGCTTCTCGATGAAATACCGATCGAATTTATGGAGATGACGGAGGAAATCATCAGCCTGGCAAAAATGCGGCTCGGAAAAAAGCTGAACGACAGCATATACGTGTCGCTGACCGATCACATCCATTTTGCCATTGAAAGGCATAAAAAAGGGATGGATATTAAAAACGCTTTGCTCTGGGAAACGAAACGGCTTTATAAAGATGAATTTGCCATCGGCAAAGAGGCGCTTTTGATGATTAAAAACAAAACCGGCATTGAACTTCCTGAGGATGAAGCCGCCTTTATCGCGCTTCATATCGTAAACGCCGAGCTCAATGAAGAAATGCCGAACATCGTCAATATTACGAAGGTCATGCAGGAAATATTAAGCATTGTGAAGTACCACTTTCATGTCGATTTTGACGAAGAGTCGCTTCACTATTACCGGTTTATTACTCATTTGAAGTTTTTCGCGCAGCGGCTGTTCAGCGGGTTCTACATGGAAATCAAAGACGATTTTTTATTTGACACCGTAAAAAATAAATACCGGGACGCTTATGGATGTACAAATAAAATCAAGCAGTATATTGAAAAAGAATACGGCTACAAGCTGACGAGCGAAGAATTGCTCTACTTAACGATCCATATTGAAAGGGTTGTTCATCAGGCGTGATCAGAAAATGAAAGCGTTGACAATAGGGGAAATGTGTGCTAATTTGAATATAAACAACACCACCACCATCTATTTTAGGATTGTTACTGGTGATGCAGGCAAAACCTAAATTGCTATGGGACAGGGGCGGAAGTCTCTTTTCATGGCGATTTAGGTTTTTTATTTTCATACGCTCACATACGGATTGTTACTGCTTACGGCAGGCAAAACCTAAATGAAGCCTTTTCACAGGCTTTGTTTAGGTTTTTTCTTTTTCATAGATACATAGGTTCCAAGTGAGATGAGGGGATGATCACAGATGGATTTTCAATCATTAGCCAAACAGATTTTGACTCATATTGGAGGTGAAACAAATGTTGCTTCTCTTGTCCATTGTGCGACAAGGCTGCGCTTTAAGCTGAAAGACCGTTCAAAGGCCGATAAGGAGGCGATTGAAAGCATCGACGGCGTCGTGACGGTTGTCGAGAGCGGGGGACAGTTTCAAGTTGTCATCGGCAATCACGTCCCTGAGGTTTACAAAGAGATCGGACTCATGTCCGGCGTTCTGGAGAATGCACAAGCAGGCGGAAGCCGGGACGAAAAAGGAAGTCTCGCCGGCAGACTGGTCGACATTATATCCAGCATCTTCATGCCGCTCCTCGGCGTCATGGCCGGGGCGGGGATTTTAAAAGGGCTGCTTTTAATATGTACGAACGCCGGATGGCTGACTGCCGAGGAGACGACATATACGATTTTATACGCGGCCGCAGACAGTTTATTTTACTTTTTGCCACTACTATTGGCCGTTACGGCAGCGAAGAAATTCGGAGCGAATATGTTTGTGGCGCTCACGATAGCCGGGGCGCTCATTTATCCGTCGATTATTGAATTGAAAAACAGCGGCGCAGATGCGGAATTTTTCGGTATTCCCGTCGTTTTGATGAATTATACGTCAACCGTTATTCCGATTATCCTTGCCGTATTCGTGATGAGCTATCTCGAAAAATTTTGTATGCGCTTCATCCATGAAAGCGTCAAAAACTTTATCACCCCTCTCATTTGCCTAGCGGTCATGGTACCGCTGACCTTAATCGTGTTCGGTCCGCTCGGGGTTTATACGGGAAACGGCATTGCCGCAGCGATTTTGTCGATTTTTGATGTCAGTCCGATTCTGGCCGGGGCGCTCATCGCGGCATTGTGGCAGATCCTTGTTATCTTCGGGATTCATTGGGGCATCGTCCCGGTCATCCTCAACAACATTGCCGTCCATGGAAAGGATTACATCAAACCGGCGACGGCGGCGGCCGTTTTTGCCCAAACAGGAGCCGCCTTCGGCGTGATGTTGAAGACGAAGAACAAAAAGCTGAAGGCTTTGGCAGGATCTGCCGCGATAACGGGAATTTTCGGCATTACCGAACCTGCCGTTTACGGGGTGACCCTGAGGCTGAAAAAGCCGTTTGTATGCGGTGTCATCAGCGCGGCGGCGGGCGGAGCCATTATCGGCTATTCCCACAGCATCGCGATCGCGTCAGGCGCCCCGGGGCTGTTGACCATTCCGATTTTTTACGGACCGGGCTTTCTCGGGTTTATTATCGGCATCTCCGTCTCGTTCATATTATCGATCGTGCTCACCTACATCGTCGGATTCGATGATCCCGCGGATGAGAAAAAGCAGCAGCATGGCGGCGAACAGATTTACAGCCCATTGCAAGGAGAAGTGCTTCCGTTAACCGAAGTATCTGATACAGTCTTTTCGTCTGAGGCGCTTGGCAAAGGCGTTGCGGTGCTCCCGGCGAAAGGAATCGTCACCGCACCGGCGGCCGGCGTTGTCTCAACGGTATTTCCGACAGGGCATGCATACGGCATCACGACGGAAAGCAAAGCCGAAATCCTCATTCATATCGGAGTGGACACCGTAAAGTTGGAAGGAAAGCATTTTTATCCGAAAGCCGTACAAGGGCAAACCGTGAAACGGGGTGATATTCTCGCAGAATTCGATTTAGAGGCGCTGAAACGGGAAGGATTTGACGTGAAAACGCCGATCGTGGTGACAAATTCAGATCGATACGGCGATGTCATCAGGACTGACCAAAAACGGATCAAACCGGATGACTGGATCATCACATTAATGTAATCTGCATAGGAGGAATAGAAGATGAAATACAGCACTTTAGCCAAGTTTCCGGAAGGTTTTTTGTGGGGGGCGTCCACTTCCGCATATCAGGTGGAAGGCGCTTGGAATGAAGACGGAAAAGGACCGTCCGTCATTGATGCGCGAGAAAGCTATCCGGAAGGAACGACCGATTTTAAAGTCGCGAGCGACCACTACCACCGCTATAAAGAGGATATCGCGCTGTTTGCCGAAATGGGATTCAAAGCGTACCGTTTTTCAATTGCCTGGACGCGCATCATTCCGGATGGGGACGGTGAGATTAATCCGAAGGGCATTGAATTTTACAGCAATCTGATCGATGAGCTTCTCAAATATAACATCGAGCCGATCGTGACAATGTACCACTTCGACCTGCCGAATGCGCTTCAGAAAAAAGGCGGCTGGTCTGACAGGAGAACGATTGACGCCTTTGAAACATATGCAAAAATCCTTTTTGAACACTACGGCGACCGCGTGAAATACTGGCTGACCATCAACGAGCAAAACATGATGATCCTGCACGGCTCCGCGCTCGGCACGCTTGATGAGAACCTGGAAAATCCGAAAAAAGAGCTGTATCAGCAAAATCACCATATGCTGGTCGCCCAGGCGAAAGCGATCAATCTGTGTCATCAGCTTCTGCCAGATGCAAAGATCGGGCCGGCTCCAAATATCGCGCTGATTTACCCCGCTTCATCGAAACCGGAGGATATTTTAGCCGCATTTAACTATAATGCCATCCGAAACTGGCTGTACTTAGACATGGCCGTGTACGGCCGCTACAATACGACAGCATGGGCATATATGAAAGAAAAAGGCTGTACGCCGGTTATTGCTGAGGGGGACACGGAGATTCTGCGCTCCGCCAAACCGGACTTTATCGCGTTCAATTACTATACGTCGCAAACGGCTGAAGCGAGTAAAAACGACGGCAGCGATACAGCTGCCCGCGGCGGAGACCAGCATTTGCAGACAGGCGAGGAAGGCGTATACAGGGGAAGCAGCAACCCTCATCTGAAGAAAAACGAATTTGGCTGGGAAATCGATCCCGTCGGCTTCCGTTCCACACTGAGGGAAATTTATGACCGTTACCAGCTTCCGCTCATCATTACCGAAAACGGCCTCGGCGCATTCGACAAGCTTGAGGACGGAGACGTCGTTAATGATGACTACCGGATCGACTATTTAAAGCAGCATATTCAGCAAATCCAATTGGCGATAACGGACGGTGTCGATGTCTTCGGCTATTCTCCGTGGTCGGCGATCGATTTAATTTCGACGCACCAAGGCTGCTCAAAGCGTTACGGATTTATATACGTGAACCGCGACGAATTCGATTTGAAAGACTTGCGCCGAATTAAAAAGAAAAGCTTTTACTGGTACAAAGAGCTGATCGCTTCAAATGGCGAGAACCTGGATTAACCCAGTTTAAAGCACCCCTTGTCACGAAGGGGTGCTTTTATCATTAAAATGAAATAATGCCGAGTATCACCGCTGCAATCGTCATCACAATGGTCGTACCGATCGCCCATTTTAATGTGAATTTTTGATGATCGCCGAAGGTGACGCCGACCATTCCGACGAGAAGGTATGTTGACGGAACAAGCGGGCTGAGCAAGTGAACAGGCTGCCCTAAAAGCGAAGCTCTGCCGATTTCAGCCGCGTCGATTCCGTAGTTTGACGCCGCTTCTGCGATAATAGGAAGGACGCCGAAATAATAGGCATCGTTTGACATGAAGAACGTAAACGGCATACTTGTGATCGCCGTAATAATCGGCAAATGCGGACCCATTGAATCCGGTATTAATGAAACGAGGGAATTCGCCATGGCATCAACCATCTTCGTCCCCGACAGGATACCAGTGAAAATCCCGGCCGCAAACACCATGGAAACGACCGACAAAGCATTTCCGGCGTGAGCGGATATGCGGTCCTGCTGCTCTTTAAGCTTAGGATAATTGACCATTAAAGCGATGGCAAAAGCGGTCATGAACAAAACCGGCAGCGGCAGCAGGCTGGTAACTAGCGCAACCATCAACACAACCGTCAGCAAAAAATTGAACCATAGCAAGGACGGGCGTTTGAATGACGGTGCATCTGAGGCCGCTGACGTTTCCGATGTCGTTTTGACGGAAGATTGATATTCAATATCCACAACTCCGAGCCTTTTGCGTTCTCTTTTGCCGAGGACATAAGCAACAAAGATGACCCATAGAAGTCCCAGGATCATTGCCGGAATCAGCGGGGTAAACACTTCCGATGTATCAAGCTTGAGGGAGGTCAGCACGCGCGCGGTCGGACCGCCCCACGGAATAATGTTCATTACGCCTGAGCCGAGCATCGCGACCCCCGCCAGTATAAGCGGATTCATCCCGAGCCGCTTGTAGAGCGGAAGCATCGCCGCTATCGTAATCATGTATGTCGTGGTGCCGTCGCCGTCCAACGAAATCATCATCGTCAAAAGGGCTGTGCCGACTACGATTTTTAACGGATCTCCTTTAACAAATGTCAGGATTTGCTTAATAATCGGATCAAACAAGCCGGTGTCTATCATAATGCCAAAATAAAGAATGGCGAACAACAGCATGATTCCCGTCGGCGCTATGTCGGATATGCCTTTCAGCATCATGTCGCCGAGTCCGCCCGCAAAACCGCCGATAAGCGCAAAAACGATCGGGACAAGGATCAAAGCGGTCAAAGCGGATACACGGTTGGACATAATCAGGTACATGAACACAATAATCATCATAAATCCTAAAATCGACAGCATAAACCGTTCCCTCCAAATGATGTTTTCGTAAGGCAAGTTTTTTTTAAGCCGACCTAAGAAAGCGTTTACAAAAAACAGTTTAATAAAATTCAGAATTATCTAAATAATTATTTCTAATTTTACACAAATATAATCTGCTGTCAATTTAATCTTTTGCCCGCATCTTCAAGTTTATGAAGCTTCAAAACAGGGTATATCATAAAACAGCATCCTAAAAGAATCCGCATGAAACAAAAAACGGGAGGGAGCTGTCATGAATAAGAATGAGCGCCGCAAAGCCGATGAAAACAGCAAGGATGAACAGCTTGAATACTACCGGACCGACAACCGCGGCAAAAAAATGACGACAAACCAGGGCGTGCGCATATCTGAGGATGAGCATTCATTAAAGGCCGGGACGCGCGGCCCTACGCTGATGGAGGACTTCCACTTTAGGGAAAAGATCACCCACTTTGACCATGAACGGATTCCGGAACGCGTCGTTCACGCGAGGGGATTCGGAGCGCATGGCCATTTTCAAGTGTACGAACCGATGACAAAGTATACAAAAGCGAAATTTCTTCAGGACCCTTCTGTGAAAACGCCTGTCTTCGTCCGGTTTTCGACGGTTGCAGGCTCAAGGGGGTCAGGCGATACCGTCCGCGATGTCAGGGGATTTGCCGTGAAATTTTATACGGAGGAAGGAAACTATGACCTCGTCGGCAATAACATCCCCGTTTTTTTCATCCAGGACGCCATTAAGTTTCCTGATTTGGTGCATGCATTCAAACCTGAGCCCCACAATGAAATCCCGCAGGCATCCACGGCGCATGATACCTTTTGGGATTTTGTCGCCAACAATCAGGAGACGGCGCACATGATCATGTGGGCGATGTCGGACAGGGCGATTCCGCGCAGCTATCGGATGATGGAAGGTTTTGGCGTCCATACGTTCAGATTCGTGAATGATAAAGGCAAGGCCCGTTTTGTGAAGTTTCATTGGAAGCCGCTGCTGGGCGTCCATTCTCTTGTCTGGGACGAAGCCCAAAAAATAGCCGGCAAAGATCCGGATTTTCACAGGCGCGATCTGTGGGAGGCCATCGAAAGAGGAGACGATGTAGAATACGAACTTGGCGTACAAATGATCGATGAAGAAGACGAGTTCAAGTTTGATTTTGATATCCTCGATCCGACGAAACTGTGGCCGGAGGAGATGATTCCGGTTCGGATCATCGGGAAAATGACGTTAAACCGAAATCAGGACAATGTCTTTGCGGAAACGGAACAGGCGGCGTTTCACCCGGGCAACGTTGTTCCCGGCATCGATTTTACGAACGACCCGCTCCTTCAGGGCCGACTGTTTTCCTATACCGATACACAGCTGATCCGCTTGGGCGGCCCGAACTTTCACGAAATTCCGATCAACAGGCCGGTCTGCCCGTTTCACAACAACCAGTATGACGGCTATCACCGCATGACGATCAATACCGGGCCTGTCGCATATCATAAAAATTCGCTGCAGCAGAACGATCCTGCCCCTGCTTCTGAAGAGGAAGGCGGATATATACATTATCAGGAGAAAGTCGAAGGCCGGAAAATCCGCCGGCGCAGCGACAGCTTTAAAGATCATTTTTCTCAGGCGAAGCTTTTTTGGAACAGCATGTCTCCGGTCGAAAAAGAACATATTGTATCAGCGTTCCGATTTGAGGTCGGAAAGGTCAAAAGCAAGGACGTCCGCAAGCAGGTCGTCGAGATGTTCAACAAGGTTGACGGGGAACTGGCGAAACAAATTGCTGCGGGCGTCGGCGTAAAGCCGCCTGAAAAAGACGAAGGCTCAAAAGTGATGCTCAAATCCCCGGCACTAAGCCAGGAGAACACGAGGAAATCGCCGTTGACAAGAACGGTTGCGATTTTAGTCGAAGACGGCTTCAGCCATTCCGAAGTTATCCGGGTCATCACAGCCTTGATTAAAGCGGGGCTTGTTCCCGATGTCATCAGCTCGCATTTAGGCGCAGTCAAAGGCGACAACGGCAAAGAAATCGAAGCCGGAAATACATTGCAGACCGCCGATTCTGTGCTGTATGACGCCGTTTATATTCCAGGCGGCAAAGACAGCATTGAACGGCTGAAGAAACAAAAAGCCGCGTTGGACTTCATCAATGAAGCGTTCAGCCATTTTAAAGCGATCGGAGCCGCAAGCGAAGGAGTTGACCTTCTGGCGTCCGCGGCCGGCACCCGTGCGCTCTCAGAGTCCGGTATCGTAACGGCGGCCGGCGGCGCGCCTGATGCATTCAGTAAAAAGCTGATCGAAGCGGTCGGTCAGCATCGTCATTGGGAGAGAACGGTATAAAAAAAAGCAGGCCGTTAAAGGCCTGCTTTTTTCGTCTAGCGATTACCACACAAACAACCCGACAATCGCCGCGCTCAACAGTGAGACGGCAATTCCGCTGACAAGCAGCTTCCAGACGTTTTTACCGATAACCGCAGATTTTTCTTCTTCTTTAAATAAAGAGTTATATGTTCCGTAGATCATGCCGACGGTGCTGAAATTAGCAAAGGAGACTAAGAACGTCGTTGCGACCGCAGCTGTGTGCGGCGGAAGCGATTGTAACTGCGTTTTTAAATCCATCATCGCCACAAATTCGTTTGTGGCAAGCTTCATGCCCATCAGCTGTGCGACATACATCGTGTCATTCCATGATAAACCGAGCAAGAACGCGAACGGGCTGAAGATGTACGAAAAGATTTTTTGGATCGTCAAGCCGTGCATGATCAGACCCAAGATGCCGTTTACGCATGACGTGAGCGCGACATATCCGATGACCATCGCCAAAATGACGATTACCATGTTCATGCCGACCATCATGCTGTTGGAAATTGTTGAGAAGAAGTCCTTCTTTTCTTCTTTCGGCGGCACGTAAATGATGTCTTCGTCTTTCTTAACTTCAACCGGGTTTAAAATGCTCGCCAGGATCAACGCGTTTAAACAGTTTAAAGGAATGGCCGTAAATACATATGTGGCCGGAACCATCGCCAAATAAGAGCCGATGATCGAACCGCTGATGCTGCTCATGCTCATGATGCCGAACGTCAATAGACGGTTTGTCTTTAGCACGGACAATTGCTGACGAATGACGGCCAGCGCTTCCGTGTTGCCCAAAAACATCATTTGAATCGAAAAGAAACTTTCCAATTTAGGCAGCTTGGATACTTTTGAAATCACCCAGCCGATCTTATCGATCAGCCACGTCAGGATTCCAAAATAAGACAGAATGTCAAAGAATGTGACGACAAAAATAATCGGCAGCAAGGCGCTGAAGAAAAAGTCGACCGTCGGATTGCTCATCACGGACGGAAAAGCAAACGCGATACCGTCTTTCGCGCAGTCTATCAGCCAAGAGAAGAATGAGGCGATGACGTTAATGACGGAGCCGCCAATCTTCGTCCCGAGCATAAACCATGTTACCAACAGTTCAAGTACAAAGAGAGAAAGGATCGGTCTCCACTTTACTTTTTTCTTTTGCGGGGAACATAAAAAAACAACGGCCATGACGACAAATATACCCAAAATATTAATTAAAAAATACATGATCCCAACTCCCAAAATATTTTTTGAAAATAAAAAGGCTCTTATTTTTTCATAGATTCTGACAATACAGAAAGCATGAAAAATAAGAGCTGACGTAAAATAGATGGATTGGCGAAACCGTCCTATTTTCGTGTTCAAATCTATCAAACTTTCTTGTAGTCTAGCGATTTACGGTTGCTAGGTAGAAACAATCAGACCCTATTACTGATTATATACAAGAATGCTATTTGTTATTTTGACTGTATTTTATCCTGACAACCGTTAAAAATCAACCCGCCATTATATTTTCACAATAATAAATTATTTCCAATACTCCTGTGACATATACAAAAAAGCCGGTGTTAATGTTCTCATAGATTTACAAAAAACCAAAAAACAGCCGACTGCTTATTTAGCCGATTTGGACATTAGCGGTTTGAATCACGGCTTACTTTGAATAAATTGCAAAGCGTAAATTTTGTTGTCGGATTTTCCAAGTCTGGCTCTAAGCAGTCGATTAGCTTTTGAAGACAAGTCAAATTCACCATGAAAAAAACTGCACCCTATTGCCAGACAGCGTCTAACACTAAGGTGCAGTTCACATTTCCCGGCTTTTTCAACCCTGCCTCATCTGACGCGACCCATATCCATTCGGATTCGCAGAGTGCCAGTTCCAGGCGTCGCGGATAATTGCGATCAGGCTGTTGTGTTTGGGGATCCAGCCCAGCTCTTTCCTGGCTCTGGAGGAGGAAGCGATCAGCGTGTCGGGGGCGCTGCCGCTGCCTTCCGCATAACGCGTGCTGATCAGGCTGATGCCTGTAACATACTGGGCGGCCTGGATGACTTGTTCGGCGGAATAGCCTTCTTCGTACCCGAGGTTGAATGTCCGGCTTTCCCCGCCTTTTCTTAAATGGCTGACAGCGAGTACATGGGCTTCTGCCAGGTCCTGAACGTGGACGTAGTCGCGGATGCATGTCCCTTCTGCCGCCGTGCGGCCGTTGCATGATAAAGATACAAAAGGTTTTTGCCCAATTGCGGCGCGAAGAACGCTTGAGATGAGATGCGTATCGCTGTCATCGTCCTCGGCTTCGGCAAGAAGCGCGCCTCCCGCATTGAAAGAGCGGAGAATCACATATTTCAGTCCGTATGCTGTTTCGGCTTCCATCAGCATTTTCTCCATCGCCCATTTTGCTTTTCCGTGCGGGTGTACGGGCCGGGGTTCTGTTTCCTCTGTAATCGGTCCGTCTATTGCGTCCCCGTAGACAGATGCGCTTGAAGCAAAGACGATCCGGCTGACGCCGAATTCCTTCATGACCGCAAGCAGCGTTTCCATGCCTGTGATGTTTTCATTAAAGGAGGCAAACACGTTTCCGGATTTTGAGGAAATCGGAGTGGCGGCAAAATGCATGACGGCTTCGATGTCCTCGTTGGCGAATACCTGCTTGAGAAAATGCCGGTCCCTGATGTCCCCTTGATAAAAAACAGCTTCGGGATGGATGGCTTCCGCTTGCCCTGTTGCAAGGGAATCGACAACAACGACTTTTTCATGTTTCTCAATTAACGTGTAAACGGCGTGGGAGCCGATATAGCCGGCTCCTCCGGCAACGAGTATGCTCATCGAAATCTCTCCTTTTGTATCTCTTTATTTGTTACACGATATGCCGCTGAGGTGCGGCAGCCTGTCTCTTTTCTTCAAATCCGTATTTTCCGTCTATGATATAAAGCGGCCGGTCTTTGACTTCGTCATAAATCCGTCCGATGTATTCGCCGATCGCTCCGAGGATGATCAGGATAAATCCGCTGAACAAGCACTGCAGGATGATCATCGAAGACCAGCCGGTAATGGTGCTTGTCGTGAACAGCTTCAGGCAGACGACGATAAAGGCGTATATAAAGCCGATCGCCGAAAGCACGATTCCTGAGTAGCTCGCCAGTTTCAACGGCTGGAAGGAGAACGATGTAATTCCGTCCAGCGAAAGTTTCAGCATTTTCTTGAGCGGATACTTCGTTTCGCCGGCGAGCCGTTCGCGGCGTTCATAGTACACGGCCGTCTGGTTGAATCCGAGCCAGCTGACGAGTCCGCGTACAAACGGATTTTTCTCTTTTAGTTTGTTCAGTTCTTTGACGACTTTGCGGTCCATGAGCCTGAAGTCTCCCGTATCGACGGGGATGTCAACATCTGTGAGCTTTCTCAGGATGCGGTAAAACATGGAGGCCGTCTGTTTTTTGAAAAACGTTTCTCCTTCCCGCTTCGTCCGGACGGCATAAACGACGTCATAGCCTTCACGCCATTTCTCCGCCATTTCCAAAATCAGTTCGGGCGGGTCCTGCAAATCCGCGTCAATGACGACGATCGCTTTTCCCGCTGCGTAGTCCGTTCCTGCGGTGATCGCTATCTGGTGTCCGAAGTTTCTTGAGAAATTCAGGCATTTTACGGCCGGATCAGTGTTTGCCAGCGACTTCAGCATATGAATGCTGTCGTCGCTGGAGCCGTCATTTACAAAAATCAGCTCATAGGCTTCACCGGTTGAATCCATGACGTTTTTGAGTCTGTCATAAGTGTTGTGAAGAACCTCTGCCTCGTTGTAGACAGGGATTACGATTGAAAATGTGATTTCTTTCTGCACCTTCATCACCCTTCCTTTATCAGTCTAGCTCCACTTTATAGAGAGTCTGGTTTCCTCCCGGTCCGTTTGCTTGTGATTTGCTTGTTGAAGACGAGCCGTTCCACTTGCTCTCAGAAATCTTTTTGCCGTGCTTTTTAATCCAATTTGTAATGTCAGAGTTTTGCATTCCTTTGTCATCGCCGATCAGGAAGTATTTGACTTCACCGTTTTTGACGAGCTTTTCGAGCTTGCTCACGGTCAAAATCGGGTCGCTGCCGGAGAATCCGCCCATCGCCATCACTGCTTTGCCGGTTTTGATGATGTAAGATTGAGCAGAAGTTGCGCTTGAGACTGCAAATAAGTATTTTTCTCCGGTATTGTTCTTTTCCAGGTATGACAGGAGGGCTTCATTGACTGATTCGCCGCCGCCCATTCCGCCTGATCTCATTTGCTTTTTCTGATTAGGGCTGCTGCCTAGCTGGTTTTGGCCGGAGCTGCTGCCGGCGTTGTCATTGTCCTGCCCGGTTTGGCCGGAATTCATGTTAGGCGGTGCGCCATTGCCGCTTTGACTGCTGTTGTTTGACTGGCCTTCTTGGCCGCCAAATCCCGGAGGCCCGTCACCGTTTTTCATTTGCATCTTGCCGCCGCCTCCGCCAAACGATTGCGCCGATTTAGGCCCGGCTTGCGGGATCATGCCGTTCACTCCGTCAGCGAGAGTCGCCGTCGTCCAGTAGAAAGGACCGATCAGCATGCCGAGAAGCGCTGCAAGCGAAACGTAGTAGCTGAACGACTTTCCTTTTTTGGCAAAGAAGAAGAGAAGACAGCTTGTGCCGATTCCGAAAGCGCCGATGAGAATGCTCCAGCCGATTCCGATGTCGCTGAGATAAGGGCTGAAGATATACAATTCAAACGCTGTTGTCAGCAAAACGCCGATTGGCAATAGCCGTTTTTTCCAGCCGTTTTCTTCCTGATAAAGTCGAACAAGTGCCGTCCAGCCCGCACCTGACAAGGCTGCAATCGGTGCTGCCAGCATGATCAGATAGTAGTGGTGGAAGAATCCGGCGATGCTGAAGAAGCCGGCGACAGGGACAAGCCACATCGTCCAGAAAATCGTTTCATTCGTTGTATCATTGAATTTTCTTTGACCGCGAAGGCCTGTGATCAGCAAGCCGATGATGCCGAACAATACAAACGGGATCAGCCAGCTTGCCTGACCTGAAAGCTCAGATTGGAACAATCTAAGAGGTCCCGGTGTCCCCGTACCGAAAGAGCCTGCACCGTTGCCCCCGCCTCCTGGACCGCCGCCGCCTTTTTGAACATCGCCCGTCTGGCCGCCCGGACCGCCTGAAGGCATTTCTCCGCCGCTTGGCGGATTCATCTGTCCGTTTGAGGAAGATGAACTGCTGCTAGATGTGCCGCTTTGCTGCTCTTGGTTCGATTTCTTTTGTGTTTGATCAGAAGCCGCTTTGCCCCCGCCTGCTCCGGACTGTCCCGTCAGACGCTGGACTCCGTTGTAGCCGAAGGCGAGCTCCATGACAGAGTTCGTCTGGCTGCTGCCGATATAAGGCCTGGAGCTTTCCGGCTGGCTGTCAACAACGACTGCCCATGATACGGAAACCGCCGCAAGAACGATGACCGATGTAATCAGAGACACAATTTTTTTGCGAGTCGTCGTCTTTGCTGCAATCAGATAAAACAGCATAAATGCAGGTAACACCATGTACGCTTGCAGCATCTTGACGTTAAAGCCGACGCCGACCATACAGAATGCGCCGAGCAGCCAGCCGATTTTTCCTGTGCGGACTGCTTTAAACAGCATCCATGTTGCAATCATCAAACAAAGGACAAGAATGCTGTCAACGTTGTTTGTATGGCTGACAGCGACGGCAATCGGTGTACAAGCCATAACGAGTGCGGAAATTCTTGCTGCCGTTTTCCCGAAAGTAGGTTTTACAATGAAGTAGAGCAGTGCTACGGAAATGACTTCCGCGATTCCCTCGGGAAGCACGACGCTCCAGCCGTGCACGCCGAACACAAGCGCGAAAAGGGTCTGTACCCATAGTGCGACCGGCGGTTTATCGACGGTTACAAAACCTCCCGGATCAAAAGAAGCGTAAAAGAAGTTGTGAAAGCTTTGCGTCATGCTCGTAACGGCTGCCGTGTAGTAGGCGTTGTCTGTATCGCTGTTCCAGATGCCGTACAGGTTGAGCGCTGCGGATAATAAGAGAATGAGAACTAGGAATATATCAATTTTCCTTTTCTTTATCATGATTCGATCACCTCACTAACAAGCATTATAGAAGCCAAATATGATCAAACTATGAACAAATCAAGAAGGATTTTTAAAAGAAGACATAAAAAAAGCCATACCTGATATCAGGTATGGCTCAGCTTGTAGAGAAAA
>NZ_JBALMR010000066.1:0-32416 GCF_036963165.1 Bacillus sp. JJ675
AATTGGGGTGCAGTTCATTCCGGCAGCCTTTTCTTCAGGCTGATCATGCTTGATCGGCGGGGAAAACGAGGCCGATCTGTTTCCGTGCTTCATCCATGACGGATAACGTGTCAAGGGAGCGTTCGAACGTATTCAGCCGGGATTCAAGCCGTCCCTGTTTGATTAGAGTGATGAACTCCTCAATTTCGTAAAACATGGCCGGTTTTTCGTCCGGAACCGTAATATCTTCGACTCTTCCGTCGCGGTAGCGGATTTCGACTTTTTCAGGGCGGTGAATCTTATCGATGACGATTGACCCGTCTTCCCCTTGAATTTCGGCCGGCATGAAGGAATTGGATATTTTCGAATGCATCAGAACGGCTTCATGCTCCGGATATGTTAACAGAATCGTCCCTTCCCCGTCGGCGCCTGACTCGAGAATCAGACCATTCGCTTTGACTTCAAGCGGCTTTCCGAACAGGACAACTGCCGGATGGACGCAATAAACGCCGATATCCATCAGCGAGCCGTTTGAAAAAGCGGGGTTAAACGCATTTAACACGGTTCCGCTTTTATACGCGTCATACCGTGAAGAATATTGGCAATAGCTGGCTGTAAAGCGGCGGATCTTTCCGATTCGCGGCAAATGGCTGATGATGTTTGTAAAGTTTGGCAGAAATGTCGTTTTCATCGCTTCCATAAAAGCGACTTTTTGGATCTTTGCGGTTTTCACCATTGCTTCGGCTTCTTTCATATTGGATGCCAGCGGCTTTTCGCATAACACGTGCTTTCCGTTTTCCATGAACATGATCGCTTGTTCTTTATGTAAAGAATTAGGACTTGCGATATAGACAGCGTCAATCAGATCGCTTTTCGCCATCTCTTCTGCATCTGTAAAAACCGCCGTAACGCCGTATTTTTGGGCGAACGCCCGGCCGCGCTCCTCAGACCTGGAATACACGGAGGTGAACTGAAAACCGTCCGCCATTCCGGCAGCTTCAAGAAAGCGGTCTGTAATCCAATTGGTTCCGATAACCCCAAACCGTACCATATCAAATCTCTCCCTTTCGCATGGTTATACTTCATATTATACCGTAAATGCCGGGACAAGCGCGGGCAAAGGGAGCGGCAAAAATGAAAAAGCGCTGTCGTATATGTATAAAGGTAAAAGCGGAAAAAAAGACCAAAATACATACGGATTTTATTTTTCAGTATAGGAGGAATAGTGTACAATTTATAAAAAAGATCAAATATAATGGAGGATCGCCATGAACTCTTTACATATGTGGGGCGGCAGGTTTAAACAGTTCTTTTTAGACAACAAATTCGTACTGTTTTTGCTCGTCCTGCTGCTGATCGGTTTGAACATCTTAGTATTTACGAAAGCGTCTTTTATTTTCACCCCTTTTATCGTTTTGGTTGAAACGGTCGGCCTGCCCGTTGTGCTGACGGGTGTCGCCTATTATCTGCTGAATCCGATCGTCGATTTTCTGGAACGGAAAAAGGTAAAAAGGATTTATTCGATCCTTCTTCTGTATATCGTGATCATCGGGCTTATTACGATCTCGATCGTTTCGGTGATTCCGCTTTTGAAAGAACAGATCACGAGCCTTGTCGACAATTTTCCAAGGTATGTCCATATTGTCGAAGACCAAATGAAACAGCTGATCGGAAGCCAGTTTTTCAACCAGGCCCAGCAAACGCTGAACATCAACTTGACGGATTTGGCCAGCAAAGTATCCGATCAGGCGAGCACGATATTAAACAGTACTTTTACAGGCGTCGGAACCTTCATCGGCGCCGTGACGGAAATCGTGATTTCCATTGTGACGGTACCGTTTATCCTGTTTTACTTATTAAAAGACGGCAAAAAGCTGCCGCTGTTTATCTTAAAATTTGTCCCGACCCGTCTGCGGGAGCAGACGTATGTCGTCATGTCCGAAATGAATCACCGCCTGAGCTCCTATATCAGGGGACAGATCATTGTCAGCTTCTGCATCGGATGCCTGTTGTTCATCGGTTATTTGATTATCGGCCTTGATTATGCTTCACTCCTTGCGCTTGTTGCTGCCTGTACGAGCATCGTCCCGTATTTGGGCCCGACGATCGCAATTACGCCGGCGATTATTATCGCTTTGGTCACATCTCCGTTCATGCTCGTGAAACTGATCATCGTCTGGACCGTTGTCCAGCTGTTTGAAGGGAAATTCATTTCTCCGCAGATTATGGGAAAAAATCTGCACATCCATCCAGTCACGATCATTTTCGTGCTTTTGACGTCAGCCAAGCTGTTCGGCGTCATCGGCGTGATCCTAGCCATTCCGGGATATGCCGTCATCAAAGTGGTGATCACGCATTTGTTTGACTGGTTTAAACAGCGTTCAGACCTTTATGAAAAAACGAACGAGAACAACGCATAATTCATCGGCATAAACGCCGTTCAAACATATATAAATGCCTATAAGAGACAAGTTTTAAAAATTTCGGCACAAAGAAGCGTGTCAAGCGAAGGGAAGGACTTATGAACATTTGGGATATCATTGTTGCAGTCATTTTAGGAATCGTTGAAGGTTTGACGGAATATGCGCCCGTTTCTTCTACGGGCCATATGATCATCGTCGATGATCTCTGGCTGAAGTCAAAGGAGATCTTGACTCCGGAAGCGGCGAATACCTTTAAAGTCGTCATTCAGCTCGGCTCGATTCTGGCCGTCGCCATCGTGTTTAAAGACAGGATTCTGAATCTGCTTGGAATGAAGAAAAACATAACGGAAGCCCAAAAAGAAGGCAGCCGCCTGACGATCGCCCAAATCGCGGTCGGACTCGTTCCCGCGGCGGTATTAGGATTTTTATTCGAAGATTATATTGACGAGCACCTGTACTCCGTCAAGACGGTGGCGTTCGGCCTGATCGCAGGGGCCGTGCTGATGCTTGCCGCCGACTGGATCAACAAAAGAAAACCTGCCACAGATTCAGTCGACCGGATCACCTATAAACAGGCGTTCGGCATCGGACTCTTCCAATGTCTCGCCCTTTGGCCGGGCTTTTCAAGGTCAGGCTCGACGATTTCCGGCGGCGTCATCTTCGGATTAAACCACAGGGCGGCCTCAGATTTTACGTTTATTATGGCGATGCCGATCATGGCGGGGGCAAGCCTGCTGTCATTGGTCAAAAACTGGGAATATCTCAGCACGGATCTTCTGCCGTTTTTTATCGCCGGGTTTATCAGCGCTTTTATTGTTGCTCTGTTTGTCGTCCGTTTTTTCCTTAAATTGATCAACAAAATTAAGCTTGTTCCGTTTGCCATCTATCGGATCATTTTAGGGATCGTATTATTTGCTTTATTTCTGTAAGAGGTGGAAGATCATTCCGTGTCAGGCTGTAAGAAGAACGCTGATGCGGCAGGCTTTCTTCGCATGCAAAACCGATTTCGCTGACGAAATCGGTTTTTATATAGGTCAATAGATTTACATCCTAATATTTCCCACTGTCAAACAGCCTCCTGACTTACTATACTGGTAGGAGGGAGGAGATATTGAAATGTTTTTTGCTGTTGTTTTTTTATTGTTGTTCATAGGATTCGTTCCTTTTTTATATAAAGCAAATCACAATACGAAAGATGTGAAAGTCAACACCATATCTGTCGATCGTGCGAAAGGCGACACTTTCAAGAAGAAGCTCAACATTCTTCATCTGTCAGATCTTCATTTAGAAAACATTTCGATTTCACCGAAACAGATTCTTGACCTTGCAAAGAAAAAACAAGTCGATCTTATCGCGTTAACCGGCGATTTTCTCGACCGAAAAAGAAATATTCCTAAACTCGCAAACTACTTGAAAGCTCTTCAGGAGCTCAAACCCGCCTATGGCATGTACGCCGTATTCGGAAATCACGACTATATCCTGAAAGGCGAACACTTCGAAAAGCTGAAACGCGTATTGGAGGAAAACGGGTGTATCACCCTTCAAAACAAAAATGTCTCCGTTCAAGTCGGCGGCGAGACGCTGAACATTATCGGCATCGATGATTACAGTACGAACAGAAGCAATATAACCGACTCCTACAAAGGGGTAAAGGATGGCTACCGTCTCGTACTGACGCATGATCCAAACGTTGTCCTCGAGATGAAGGATTTTCATTTTGACTATCTTCTATCAGGACATTTTCACGGCGGACAGATCCATTGGCCGAAGCCTTATCACCTTGTCAAAATGGGAAAGCTCGTCCGCATGAACATGATCAAAGGGCTTCACTATCTTCATAACAAACCGTTTTACATCAGTGAAGGGCTGGGCCAGACCGGGGCGAATATCCGCATTGGCAGCCGTCCTGAAGTGACGTTCCACCATATTTCATAAAAAAAGAGGCTGGAGTATCAGTCTCTTTTTTATTTATGCAGATAGGAATTGAACAGCTTTTCTTTAGAGATAAACAAATAGCGGGAAGGGGGAATGCCGCGGAAAGAAAATTGAGAAGTCGTTAAATATAAAATCGGGATTTGCGTCAGCTTTTTAAAAAACCGGTAAAACCGATTTGCAGGCTCAACGGCTTCGAAACCGAGTCTCTCCACGCCTTTATGCAGCGTCGTAATGCCGATAATGCCTTTAATTTGATCCGATTTCCGATGGTTGTTGACATATTCCGCCAATGCCGGCATTGAAATACACGTCTTTTGATAAATGAGAATGCCTCTTCTGACAGCGCTCTCAATATGTTGCATCTCCTTGATCAGTTTAATATTATGCAGATGAATTTTAATCAGAACATCATTCTTTTTAATCACCGTTCCATCGCTTAATACCACATCTATCCCTTTGTATTTCGTTAAGCGGACGCGAAAAATGTTTGATTGGCTTTTATCGATGAGCGTCAGTCTTGAAAAAAAATAATAAAAAGGGTCAATCACGCTCCAAATTGACAAAAAACAGCTTCTCAAGTCGTCACCTTCCTTTTATTTCAGAAAATGCACTTATATTTTGCCTTGATTATTTGAAAAATATAAATGGAAAACAATTTCATGGAGGATAGAGATGACAACGATTCTGATTTTTCCTTTTCTCAGCATTTCGACCGGCCATCACCACGTTGCCGATTCGCTTCATACAAATCCTGGCATCCAAGGGCACCAATGCGAAAAAATCGATATTTTTTCATACGCATACGGTCGCGTCGAACGGATGTCCTCCTCAGCATACTTGAAGTGGATCCAATATTTCCCGAAAGTGTACAGCGCCGTCTATCATCTTCTGGCGTGCGGGAATCATCGCCCGAAGAAACGCCATTACATATATGAGCTGATGTTTTTAAAGAACATGCAGAAGATCATTGCCGAAAAAAAACCCGATATTGTATTTTGCACGCATGCGCTGCCTTCCTATTTGCTCAATCGGCTAAAAGTCCAATATCCCGGGCTGATCGTTGTGAATGTCTATACGGACTTTTTCGTCAACCGAATATGGGGAAGGGAACATATCGATTATCATTTTGCGCCGATCAAAGACATAAAAGACCAGCTCATATCTGAAGGAGTTGATGAAGGAAAAATCTTTTTAACCGGCATTCCGATCCACCATTCGTACAAGACGGCTGCGGCGTTTATGGAAGAAGAGGGAACGCAACCGCACTACAACATTCTCATAACCGGAGGAAGCATGGGAGTAGGCGGCATTTTTAAACTGGTGAGGGAGCTCTCGCCTAAAGGGCGTGCCGTATACCACATATTATGCGGAAAAAACGAAAAGCTCTACCGCTATGTGAAAAGGGCAAACGATCCTTTCATCAAACCGCTGCCTTATATCGAAAGCAAAGCCGAAATGAACCGATTATACGAGCAGGCCTCGGGAATCATTACAAAACCGGGGGGCGTGACAATCAGCGAATGCATTGAAAAAAGGCTGCCGGTTTTCATTTATGATGCGCTGCCTGGTCAGGAGGAAATGAACCTGAACATTCTCAAGAAAAAAAGGCTTGTCATGGAGCTGAAAAAGGGAAAAGATGAACCGATTGAAAAACAGCTGCTATCCTTTTTAAGCTCGAGAGACGGAACCATCCGCCATTCCTTAAACATCAGCCGATACATGCACGAAACGTCTGAACGGGACGTCGAGGAAATACTGGAAAAGATCATGACGGCGGCCAAATAGATAGAATGGCTGCGAGAGAAAGGAGATAAGGGTTATGAAAGCGGAAGACAATAAGAAATCTGTTATCATGCTGCTGATCGATTCGCTTATGCACGAGCCCCTCAGCCGGGCGATTAATAGCGGACAGGCTCCAGCCATGAAATTTTTGCTAGAAAACGGCCATTATGAACCGAATGTCATCAGCCCGTTTCCGACAATGTCCGTCACCGTCGACAGCTCGCTGTTAACGGGCGTATACAGCGACCGCCACAAGGTGCCGGCCCTCGTCTGGTTCAACAAGAAAGAAAACCGGATCATCAACTACGGCAGCCATATCCGCGAGCTGATCAAGCTGGGCATCAAACAATCATCTCGCGACATCTTCTATAATTTGAACCAGACGCACTTGAATCAGCAGGTGAAAACGATTCATGAAGAGCTTGCCGAAAACGGCATTGAAACATGCTCGATCAATGCGCTCATTCACAGGGGAAGCAGGGACGGCTATCTGCATGTTCCCGTACTTGCTTCCTGGGTGACGGGGCTGAATCATACCGTGAAAATCAATGCACCGCAGCTGTTTTCTTACGGAGGTTTTTCAAAAATAAATCCGGGAAACCTTTCCCTTTTGAAAAAATTCGGATTCAATGACCGCTTTTCAGCGAACGAATTGAGCCACCTGATCCGATTAAATCAAGTCCCTCCGCTCGTTCTCGCATATTTTCCCGACCTTGACCAGCATGTACATAAAAACGGGAGAAACGACGTAAAAGGAATCGCAAAAGCCGACAGGCATGTACAAAAGATTTTGAACAGCTTTCGGTCATGGGAAGACGCGCTAAAGCAAAACATCTGGATCGTGTTGGGGGACAACGGCCAATCGTGGATCAGCGAAAAGAAACAAGAAGCGCTGATTGACTTAAGGGGTCTTTTGGATCGCTACCGAATCGTAAAGCTGAAAAAAGGCGTGACATCTGATGATGAAATCGTTCTGGCCGTGAATGAACGGATGGCGTTCATCTACACGCTGGATCAAAAAAAGCTGCCGCTGCAACAGGTTGCCGAACAGCTTAAAAAAGACGAAAGAATCGACATCATCGCCTGGAAAAATGAAGAGAATGCCGTAGAGGTGATATCAGGCGGACGGGATGGAAAGCTGATATTCAAGCAGGGGGGCGATAGAACGGACGAATACAGGCAATCGTGGACATTGGAAGGCGACGGCAAATTGCTCGATTTGACGGTTGCAGAGACAAGCGTAGCTTACGGGAAATTTCCGGATGCTTTGGCAAGGCTGTACAGCTCATGTTTTTCACATGAAGGCGACTATTTGATCGTCAGCGCAAAGCCAGGCTGCGAATTCATCGGCGAGGGGTCACCGACGCACATCGGCGGCGCGAGCCACGGAGCCCTCCACGAGCAGGATTCGCTCGTATCCATGATCATCTCCGGAATCGATTCAAAGCCAAAATACAAGCGGATCATCGATGTGAAGGAATGGATAAAGCAGATCGTGGAATCACAAAGCGGGGGATAAGCGAATCTCCCGCCTTATGACGGCTGCTTCAGGCTTTTGGCAAACGCTCCAACACCCGCAGCGACCATCACAACTAAAGATACCGTTTTGACGGCCGTTTGAAGCAGAGGATTTTCCAAGATGATATTTGAATGGACGCATAAAGCGAAAATGAATACAGCAATAAATAAGCCGTACTTTTCCATCATGCCGATTCATCCTTTCTAATCATCCAAAGAATAAGTCGATAATGTTTCCGGCTTTGGATGATTCTTTATTATAAAGCTCCGAATAACCGCAGTTTTTGCAATACACGACGAGAAAACGGTTGTGCTGGACATCAAACAATTTAGACAAGCCGGTCCCGGTCGTTGCGATTTCTTTTTGTCCTGCATCTGTACTGCCGCATTTGATACATCCTTTTTTGCTGTTCATGGGTCATCTCCTTGGCTTCTATGATACAGTTTATTATACACAAATTTTTTGAAAAGAGCTGCCTCAGAAGGGGATGCTGAAGCAGCTTAAGCAACACGCGGATAACGGATTAGTCGTAATACACTACTGCATTGCCTTTTAAAGACACAGGCGCGGATGTGTTATTGACCGCCTGGAGCACATACGTTTTGCCCGCCGTCAAAATATTGGTGGCGAACTCCCTTGAGAAATAGCCGTTCACATTTGTGACGTCAATAAAGCCCAAAACAGGACCCACTTCGCTGCTGTTGACTCTTTCGCGGATTTGATATCTGACTCGTGCAGCCGTCCCTTGCGCCTCCTGATAGCCGCTGATCGACATGACCGTATTGTACTTGTAGAGGACCGTATCCAGGATGACTTCTCCGCCGGTGGTTGAAATCGATTTGTTCCACTCCCCGACCGTTTCGATTCCCATCAGTTTAACATTTGACACTTGCAGCGGTTTTGAAGGCGCCTGCTCCGCGGCGGAAGCTGCACCGCCGATCGAAAGGGCAAGTGCTGAAGCAGACAGAAGGGAAACGCCCGCTTGTTTTAACTTCATTTTAAACACTCCTTTGAATATTTGGATACATTTGTAATTATTAAACGCTGCGTGAAAGATTTCCTCTGTTTTAAATGTTAAAGATTTGTGTCTGGAATGCCGAAAAAGACAGGATAAAAATACCTGTATTTTTCCTTTCTAATAAGACTTACGGCTTATGCACCCCCTGTCCTCTCTCCAAAAAACGATCCATTTCACCTATTCATTCGTCCGGAACCTTCCTGTAACATTAACATATTAGCCCTATTACAAATTCATCCACGAGAGGAAAATAGTTTGTATTGACTAGGAGAATGGAAAGGAGCCGCTGTGTGTGAGCGAAGGATTTTGGGATTCAGTAGGTAACTTTTTTCATATTTCTTATACAGAGTATGAACGGAAGCGCGATCAGTACAAAAATCTATATGACTATTTATCTGATAAGGAAAGCGATGTCAAATCAAAACTATCAGAGGTCAAATCGGCAAAGAATTCATATCAAACAAGCAACCTCCCGGACATGAAAATTCCTTCTCACGAATTCGAGGATACGCGTCATATAAAGGATGCCGAACTAAAGACGCTGATCACACATTTCGACGACATGCTGGACGATATTCAGCAGGCAAAGACGAAGGCCAAAAGCAAATGGGAGCATTACAAGGCAAAAGCGGAAGCTGAAGAAAAAAAAGCATAGAGGAGGGGCAGCCGAATCATGGACGGATATGGCTATTACAATTACGGCTACAGCGCCGCTGAATCGAAAGTAGGCGGACAGACTGTTGACATTTCACTAAATGAAACGAGTAAGGCTCTTTCCCATGCAAAGGCAATCGAAAAGCATGTCAGCGACTCGCTGAGTCAGGCGAAAGAGTTAAAAGCGTTTATCGAGAGCGGAAAATGGAGCGGGAAAACCCGTGATGCATTTTTAAGCTATCTTGAACTGATAATCGATTTGAATGCAGATATGAAAGACGCATTGAAAGAGCATACCTCCGCACTGGATGCACTGGAGAAAAACATCAGCGATTTTTCAAAGCTCAGCGAAGTGAAAGAAATACAAAATCTATGAGGAGGAACGACATGCAGGTGAAAATAGATGCGCTGACGGCGGCAGAGCTCTATGTGCTGGCGGGAGCGGCCGGGGTGAACTACATCTTCGGCCTTCCGGAGCGTGAACAGCTCGCTCTGATCGAGCCTGATTGTGCAACAGAAGCAAAAAACAGCCTGATCAAAAAAGGAATCCTGACAGTAGAAGGCAAGCTGACGCGTGCCGCTTATTTCTTAACGGAAATGCTGAAACGCTATCAAGAAAGCAAAGAATACGTCCGCTTTAATAACGTTTTGTGCGCTTTTCTTCCGGAGGATGAGGAACGCGTGCTCGTCCTGACTGAAATAAACAAAGGCAAAGAATACACATTTGACTATCTGGAAAAACGAGAAGTCTATTTGTCGATCATTTCTAACGTGTCATTTTTAAGAAGAAGACCAAGTGAAAAAGACCGCGCTTTCTTGACAAAACCGATGAATCCGGAAGAAAAAGCGGAAGTTCGGGAAATGGATTTGGACAAAAAAGAGATTCTCGCTGTGGAAACGTTCAACCTTGCTTCAGTTCCAAGCTTGACAAACCCCGGATTTCAGACGACAAATTTGTACTTCACAAAGGGCGAAGACTTTATCTGCATCGATCCGCTGCAGGACCGTTATGAATGGGTCAGCCTTTATATAATGAACAACCGGATTTATGACGCGCTGCACATTAACTTCAGAGCAGGGAGGGCGATGATATGAATGCCGAAGGCGGAGCAGGAGGCGGAGGTACAAACATCCAGCTTCAGTTTGAAGAAATGATCACCATTGCAAATAAACTGCAAACCATTTGTAACCTCTATGCGGAAGGGGTTCAGCCCGAAATCAAAAAGCTCACAGATACCCATTTTTATAAAGCCGGACAAGCCATGAAAACGATGAAAAGCTATCCGGAGATACTCGGAAAAACGATGGAGCTGTTTGATAATTATTCGATGGCCGCTCAAATTGTCAACTATGCGATGGAAAAAATGTATGAAACAGATAAAGAGCTCCAAAAACTCTACACGATCCAGAAATAGAGAGGTGTTCACCTGATGGATGTAAAATACAGTCCCGAAGACTGGCAAGGCATGAAAGACGGCCTTGATACACTAACGGGAGGAAAGTACGGGGGCGGAGCGAAATCGGGCCTTTTGCAGCTCAATGACCTCCTGGAAGACATCGAATCAAAAATCAATGACAAAGACAGCGACGGCAGCATCAGCTTCAGCCATTCAAGCCAAAAAAGCAAAATCGATGAGCTGTTTAGCGATTATCAAAAACTGTCTGATTTCTGCCTGAAAGCAGGCACCTTAGTAGAAGACCACATCGACAATCCTTTTTACAAAAAGCTCGACGCTTTTGCAGACAAGATGGAAGGCATGTCAATCCACAACTACAAAACGAAAAACCGCATCGGCTCCAAAGAAACGACCTATGTCGGCTACGGCATGAACAAGACGGCCGTCCAGCAAGATAAAGAAGAAATCACCGTAAACGATATTTTCAAAGACGCGGCAGCGTTTGATCATGTGCTGAGCGAAGAATATAAAGCGTTTAAAGAACAAAATCCCGACATTGATTTAAACTATGAAGACTATTCGAAGGCGATCTTTTCCGCCCGCGGCTTTGAGTACGAATCGGTCAGCGACGTCCAAAAGAGTCAGGAACTGTGGCGGGATCTGATCATCGGCGGAGGCATTATCGTCCTCACCGTCTTTTGCGCGCCGGCAGGCATTGTCGCAGCAGGCGCATACGGAACAGCCCAAATCACAAGCGCAGCCACAGGAAAAGACTGGATGACGAAACGCGAGCTAAACACTGGCGAACGCTTTGAAAGAGGCGCGTTCGGCGCACTTGACATGCTTCCGGCCGCCGGTTTAGCCGGAAAAGCCTTCAAAAGTACTGCAACAATCGGCGAAATAGCAGCCGCAGGCAAAGCGAAAAATGTGGTACAATCTCTTAAAGAAAGCAAGAACACCTGGTCAAACCGCATGAGGGTCAACAGCCTGAAAGCCCAGGACAAACTCAACGACGCAGGCTACGCCATCAAAAAACAATTCGCAAAAAGCGCAGACGCCTTGAGCGACATCGCCCGGGGATCGGAAGTAGGAGCCGGAGGTACTCTTGCACGGAAAGGCACTGATTTTTACGGGCATGTTAATGATGCTCATCAAGCTTCGAAAGCGAAGATACAGGAGTCGATTCAGCGGGTTGAGAAGGGGATTGAGACTGGGAAGGGTGGGGAAAATATCCGTCATCCAGTACTCGACACTACACGTTCCGGAAGTGCTTTGAAAAAACCCGACGGTCAGCATGGATTTAATGATATAATAGACAATTACACTCAGTATGCTACTGAATTTGAGATCGTTGGTGGTGACGGAATAAAAAGAGAGTTATATCAAATTGAAGGCGGAATGAAGTATTACGATTATAAAGACGTTTACAATAAAGATTTAAGGATTAAGGAAAGAATAACAACTGTTAAAGACCAAGATGGAATATTCGAGTGGATTGTCGATCCTACTAAAGGAGTTACACACAGGAGATTTATTCCAAATGGAGTAATCACAGGTTATCCAAATCAAAGACCATAAGTTAAGGTGATTATATGAGTTATTCAATGACTATTTTAAAGCAAAATAATATAAATTATGATTGGAAAACGCTTTATGTAGGAGTAAGGCTTGGCTTAATCGAACAAGATGACATAACTAATTATGCAGTTGAGTTTTTAACTGCTCATCCAGATTCTAATAATAATGATATAATTCAACTCGCTTGGGGAGAAAGTGATAATGATTACGAAAGAAAGTTAGAGAACATATTAAAAGAGTCAGATGTTGATGACATATTTCCGGAATCTGATGTTTGGCAATATGAAAAAAGAAAATGGAGATTTGCTATTCTGATACATTTTAAAAAAATACATCAGGATGATTTTGAGGGATTACTAAATAAGGTTGCTGAAGTGTATGCTGATATGGATTATCCAGAAGACATGGAAAGCTTCATCAATTATTTAACCCCTAAAGATGGCTATAATCCATCATTGCATTCACCAGAGGAAAATGTCGCTAGATTGATTAATTTATTTAATATCTTTTTAAAAAAGGAACAACAATACTTGAAAAACGATCTAACCTTTTAATGAGTAAAACCTTGATTAGAAAAGCTAGTCAAGGTTTTTATTTATACAAGTATTATCCGTTTTAGATTAAACGAAAAAAGAAGTTCACGATTGAAGGAGAATATATTAGAAACGTTTAAAAATACTTTCTCAAAATCAAAGGTGATAGAGTAGGAGTCAATTTGTTATCTGCCTTGCCAGTTCTCTTATTTCATGCAACAGCAGTAACTTGATAAGATTAATTTAATGACAATTTAAAGGTAATATTGTTTACGGTACGTACGGCAGTCTAGAAGCCACATGAAAAAAATCTATGTGTTTTCTTGGAATTTTAACTACAAGCAGATTAGCAGACTAAAAGTCCATGGCACTTAATGACGAGGCTTTTCAAAGAAACAATTCGCAAAAAGCGCAGACGCCTTGAGCGACATTGCCCGGGGATCGGAAGTAGGAGCCGGAGGCACCCTTGCACGGAAAGGCTCCGATTTCTCTGGGCATGTTAACGATGCTCATAAAGCTTCGAAAGCGAAGATACAGGAGTCGATTCAGCGGGTTGAGAAGGGGATTGAAAAAGGTTCCGGCAAATCCGTTAAGGAAATCAGTAAAGCAGATAAAGCAAAGTTAGAAGGATGGGCATATCCTCCAAGCAAGGAGAAATATTTAAAATATAAAGAGGTATATGATAACCCTAAATACTACAATCAAGAGACGGGGGATATTAATTGGCCGCCACACAATGGGTTTGAGGGCGAGCCGATGAAAATGAAATTAGAACAAGGCACAATCATTGATAGATATGGTAATCCAAACGGAACATTTGTATCTCCTGCCGGCATTCCTTACGAACAAAGGGCTCTAGCTTTACATAGTGATGATGCACCATATCATAAATATGAGATATTAGAGGAATTTGAAGTTGAAGGCGGCAAAATTGCTCCTTGGTTTGATAGACCTGGAGGAGGTATTCAATACTATACAGGCAATACAAAAATTGTTGATTTTGACACAGGCGAAACATTTGAAGCTACTGTTGAAAATTTATTGAAATTTGGTTATATACGAGAAATTGAATAAAGTAGGTGAAACACTCGTGGATATTAAACAAGCATGTACTCTTTTAAATCGTATAGGAAAGCCAGTCTCATTACAGGATAGTGGTATTAAAGAAGATGTACCGCCCTATGAAAACTATCATAGGTTAGAAAAAAGGACAGATAAATGGATTTATGGTTTGTTTGTGTGTGAAAGAGAAAATAATCCATATTTGAAAACAATTAAAGAATTTAATGAGGAAGTTGAAGGTGTGAAATATTTCTTTTTGGATAGATTATCTTCATTTTATTTTTTAAATAAGATTCAGGCTTTTATGAGGGATCATGAAGAGCTGGATATAGGTGGACCAAAATTTGATGATAATAAACTTTTAAAAGCAATGTCTTTATTTGGGATTCCTTCTTCATTTTTTGTATTAAGGCAATCAGAAATAAAGAGTAAAGCGATTATGATGACGAAAGTAGATGAAGATCATTCAATTATTTCTTTTGTGAATAGTAATGGTAATGTCATTCATTCCACAATTTCAATAAAGAATCAAAGAGCCTTATTTATAGCATTCAAAAAGATATTTATGCTTTATATTTTTGAAAATGAAGTAATCAAATTATTAGAGTCTGAAGGTATAGCAAATGAATTTTCTGAAAGGGATGTAAACACTTTTCTTTCGTAATATGATAAAGCTTGAGAAATTAAAATGCCCATACAGAAATTCCTTATACACTTGATTAAAAGAGAAGAAAATTTAAACGCATGGATGGTAAAAAGTATCCATGCGTTTCTGGTATATTCTAATTGAAACTTTAAAAATGGGAGGTTAGTATGCAATAATTGATAGATGAAAATAACCGACTTTGTATTTCTCTAAAACAAAAAATCCTCCCAACCATCCTCGGCGGAATCATCGGCGACGCGTTGGGAGTTCCGGTCGAATTTAAAGCCAGGAGTCTGTGTAATATACAAGAAATGACCGGCTACGGGACTTACAACCAGTCGCCTGGAACCTGGTCTGATGATACTTCGCTAACGCTGTGTTTGATGGAGAATTTGATTGAGGGACAAGCTGAAATCGGATTGATGAAAAAGTTCTTGGCCTATCGTGAAGGGTATTGGACGCCTTATGGCCGCATGTTTGATATCGGGAGAGCGGCCGATGAGGCGATTGAGCGTTTTCAGCGGGGCGCTTCAATCGATGAATGCGGCGGAAAGACCGAGTTTGACAACGGAAACGGAGCATTGATGCGAATCGCCCCGTTGGCTTTTACGTTATGCAGCGAGCCTGATTTTTCAAAGAGGAAAACTGAGGTCGAGCGCTGGGCGCTGATAACGCACCGCCATCCTCGTTCAACGCTCGGATGCATTTTTTATATAGAGTTTTTGATCAGATTATTTTACGATGATACACCTTCCGATGCATATCGGAAAGCAGTGGATCTGTGTGTAAGGCATTTGGCGGGAACGGAATACGAAGATGAATATGAGGCTTATGAAAGAATCATCAGCCGCGAGCTGCCGGATCTTCAGAAAAAAGACATCTTTTCTGACGGCTATGTCGTTCATTCTTTGGAAGCGGCTCTGTGGTGTTTTCTCAACCATGATGATTATGCGGAGGCCGTACTCTCAGCTGTCAACTTGGGCAAGGACACAGACACAATCTCATTTTTAACAGGAACGATGGCAGGCATGCATCATTGTATGGACGGCATTCCGGAAGAGTGGATCAACGCCTTGGCTCGAAAAGAGGACATTTTTGATTTATGTGAAAGGTTTCTTCAATTTTGTGTGAAAAAATGAAGAGCGGTTCACCTATACAACTAAGGAAAACGCCAGACCCGTGGTCAGCGTTTTCTTTTGGTTGCGATGCAGAAAAAAAGAAAGAAGACATGAAAACACCATCAATGGTATGATAGAGAAAGCGATGAAAATATTGTCATCGGCAACCACCCATGACAAACATGAAGGAGATGCGGCAGCATGGCTGATAAAATAACGATTCTGAGAGAAACATTCGAAAATGGAGAAACGGGACAGGAAGTCGAAGGATTGACTCTTATGATAGACGGCAAGATGAAGGACGTGTTTGACATTCTCATCAGCCAAAACGATGATTACAATGATTATACAGAAATCATGAGAGATATTGTGATCGCGGGTGTCAATCATATCATCAGCAAATAATGTCCGGATGATCTTTCGAGAACATCTTTTCCCCGGCTGAGTCAAAAAAGCACTTGCTTTTATTCAAAATACCCTCTATAATAAATCATGTCTCAAATAAACGGGGCATTAGCTCAGCTGGGAGAGCGCTACACTGGCAGTGTAGAGGTCAGCGGTTCGAGCCCGCTATGCTCCATCTCGGGAACCCTTGATTTATCAAGGGTTCCTTTTTTATTGTTTTTCTTAAAATCGGCCAGATTACTGAGTTGTTGGCGAATTGTTGGCAAACCCTTTTTTCAATGGTCGATACCAATGTACTTAGGATTTAAATTGATCAAAATACCCGACGGTTTCACTTTTAAGTTTTCCCCTGCTTCTATAAGATAATGCTACGATAGTGTACGGAAGATCATGTAACCTTCCTTTAGTTTAAACTTCGACCGCTTTCTTGTTGATTGGTATGGCATAATAATACGGCTTTCCTTTTCCGCTAATGAGGTCATTAGAAAATCAAAAGAACCGCAAAAAAACACCGGTAATGCCGGTGTTTTTCTAAAAAATATTGACAGTAATTACAACCCAAGCAATAACAAGCAGTATAGGGTTTTTCTCTTTTCTATCTAAATATCCGGACATGAAGAATCCGAGACTAAGCATGGTATAAGATGCAAATTTAAATATGACTTGAACGGATTCAGGTGTCGCCGCCCAAACCAGCACAAATACGAGGGATAGAATATAAGCGGCCTTTTCTATAATTCTAGAGTCTATCTTCATCCATCATATGACCTCCTTTTCGTTCTTACCCTCCAATCTAATTCTGTTTCTTTTCTTTATATGAAGCAAGCTGTACGACAAAACCAGTCAAAAACATCGTTAAAAAAGTCCTGTTATCATTGATCTATCATATCGTAAGGAAGCGGATCGCGCCTCTCATTTTGGTAGTTTAGATTGATCTGAAGATAATCGTTTTGGATCATTGTTGCCTGCTGAAAAATTTGTATACTAAGCTCAAAGAAAGGAGGGGAAAGAAGAGAAAAACAAGGGTGTTTATCTGATCCTGCATGACAAATTAATATGAAGGAGGCAATGAAAAAACGCTTACGAAAAGAACAATGATGGTGCCATAATAACCAATCCATAACTGTTTTTTCGCAAACGTTCAATGTGTATTTCTTTATTATAAACGATATTTCAAGAAAATTCCGCAAAAAAATATTGAGAGGAAGCTGAAAAAGTGAAAAAATTGATATGTTTAATATGTTTGGCGTTTTTTGCTTCTGTCATTTTTGTGCCGACAGCTGACGCTGCAGTTAAAAATCATGATGAAATTGTTGGCTTTAAGGAAGTAACGCCTACAACTGTAACGCAAAAAGCAGCGAAACGTTTTCAGCCGTATTTGAAGGTTGCTCACGGATGTGTGCCATTTCCTGCAGTAGATGCACAGGGGAACACAAGCGGAGGACTGGAGCCGACCGGTGCGCCTGAAGGACATTGCAGCAAAAGCACCGGACAAGTATATTCCCGTTCTGCGTGGCATAATGGGGTATGGGCCATTATGTATGCTTGGTATTTTCCTAAAGATTCCCCGCTTCCTGGGTTAGGCCATAGACACGATTGGGAAGCCATTGTCGTTTGGATTGACAACCCTGCGAATCAAAATCCGAAAGTTCTGTCAATTGCATATTCAGGGCACGGAAAATTTGAAAAGGTAACCCCAACTCCAAATAGTGTGATCATGGAAGGCGATCATCCTAAAATTAGATATGATGCACCTCAAGCGCCATTAAACCACAGCTTGTTTGTTGATAGCGCAAAAGGCGGGATGCAGCCGTTAATCGGATGGGAAGATTTAACCCCTGCTGCGAGAGACGCATTAAATACGACAAAATTTGGTGCGGCAAATGTTCCTTTTAATCAGGATAATTTTGTGAATAATCTAAATAAAGCTTGGTTTAAATAAAAAAATATCTTTAGAAGAGTACAGTTTCGGCTGTACTCTTACTTTTTTTAAAGTTGTTTTTAGCATTTGCTTAAGCCTGTAATTAAACCGGATCAAGATAATACTATAAATCCGAGCCGTATCCGTTATTTCCGCCTGCGATCACCGCACGCGTTTCAACCTCCCAAACCTCCGCGAAAACCGAAAAAGCTCCATAACGAGGACATTCAGGCTTAACCAGACGCCGCCGAACGCATAGCCGGCGATGACGTCGCTTGGGAGCTGCTGCCGCAAATAAATACGGCTTAAGCCGATCAGAACTAAAATGATGGCAAAGCACAGAAAGGCGAGTGTATGCAGCTGCGCTTTTTTGGAGTGCCGGACCAGAAGGTAGGCTGAAAAACCAAACAACACAAAAGCCGTTAATGTTTGCTCGCTCGGAAATGGGTACAGGACATGCTTTGATAACGGAGGGTGTACCGGGTGAAGATGCTGAAAGATGCGCCTGATTCCCTCCTCGTAGATTTCTCCGCCGACTGCCGTGAAGAATAAGAAAAACACTTCAATCCTCCGCTCCTTTCCTTTCCACACAATCCATAAAAGGGTTAAAACGATCAGGGGGATCAGTACATATACGGATGCCAAAAAGCCGAAACACGCCATCCAATACGCCCAGCGCTCGTTAAATAGTAATGGAACCAACGTCATCACAACATGATCGAATTGCTGCAATTCGTTGTTTAAATAGCCTTCTGTCAAGTTCGTCATAAACAGGGCAAAACCGAGAAACAGAATGGCAATGCAGGCGATCAGCAGCCTTAATCTGCGGAGGGAGTGAAAGCGGAGAGCTCCTTTGCCGATTCCTTTGATGATCCATTTTTTCATCTGTGCTTTGTAAGCCCTTAGAAAGTACAGTGCGATCAGAATGAGAACGGCGATCACGCCTCCGATCAAAAGGTATTTCTTGATGGATGCATGGAACTGATCCCATTTCGGCCCCAGTATGTTCCCAAGAAAAATAAACGTCCCTGTCCAAAGAAAAGCGCCGCAATAGGAAAATAGCATATATGTACGAAAAGGGATTTGCGTAATGCCTGAAAAATAGCCGGTAATATGGCGGACGCCCGGGATGAAATAGGCAAACAGCAACAGTTTGTTTCCGTACGTTTCAAACCAGCGGGACGTTTTTTCGAGCTGTTCGGGACCGAAATGAATGCGGCGGCCGTATTTGTGTAAAAAAGGGGTACCCAGTTTATATCCTGTCCAATATGAAAGCGTCATCCCTAAACAGCCGCCGGCACCTGACAGAAGGATGCTCAGGATCCAATTCAGCTTGTCCTCATAGACCAGCACGCCTGCATATCCGAGGAGAAAGTCTCCCGGCAATGGAAGGCCGAGGAGCTCTGCCATAAGGGAGAAAAATAATACAGCATATCCGTATTTCCCAATCAATCCTGTGAGAAACTGCAAATCGATGTCCCCTTATTCTTCTTCTAAAATCGCAACCGGGTTAAACACTTCATAATGGATGTTGTTTTTCGGCACACCCCATTCTTTCAGCGCCCCGTTGACGGCTTTCATAAAGGGAATCGGGCCGCAAAAGTAAAAATCCGCATCCCTTCCCGGGAGGATGGTTTGCAGCCACTCTAAGTCGATAAAGCCCTCCTTATCAAAGTTTTGCAAGGAACGATCTTCTGAAGAAGGCGCTTCATAGCATACAAAAGACCGGATATTTTCGTTCTTTTCAGCCAAATCGGCCACATGTTTTTTAAAGGCGTGAAATTCGCTGTTCTTTGCTGAGTGAATAAATGTCACTTGTCTGTTGGGCTGTTGTTCAGCAGTCGTGTTTAACATGCTTAACAGCGGCGTAATGCCGACGCCGCCGCTGATCAATACAAGCGGCAAATCGGTGCTGCTGATCACGAAATCGCCTGCCGGAGCGGAAAATGTAAGAATATCGCCTGTTTGCACCTGCTGATGCAAGTACGTTGAGACGATGCCTGCCGGTGCATCACCATGCGCATCTTCGCGCTTGACGGAGATTCTGTAATACTCTTTGCCAGGGGCGTCGGAAAGGCTGTAATGCCTGATGTGCGTATACGCCTCGCCTTCGATTTCCGCTTTTATCGTCAAATACTGTCCAGCCTCATATGAAGCGATCGGCTTACCATCCTCAGGCTTTAAGTAAAACGATGTAATCAGACTGCTCTCTTTCACCTTTTGATCCACGCGAAATTTCCGGTAGCCTTCCCATCCTCCGGGTAGCTGCTCGGTTTCTTGATAAAGCTTTTGTTCAATATTGATAAAGGCTTTTGCAATTTCGCCGTAAGCTTTTTTCCAGGCTTCAAGCACTTCTTCGGTTGCAGCATCGCCTAATACATCTTTCACCGCTGCGAGCAGCGTCTCGCCGACGATTGGATATTGTTCAGGCTTTACGCCGATTGCCCGATGCTTTTCGGTAATTCTTTTAATGACGGGCTCTAAAGCCTCCAGATGATCGATGTTTTCACCGGCGGCATATACCGCATAAGCCAAAGCTTCCTGCTGTATTCCGCGTTTTTGATTGGTCTGGTTGAACATATTATGCAGTTCAGGGACTTTTGAAAATAACAGTTCATAGAACCGCTTGCCGATTTCTTGGCTGTGCTCCTTCAGAATGGGGGCTGTCGACTTTACGATCTGGATCGTTTCTTTATCAAGCATAAGGGATCATCCTCCTTTCCTTTAGTCTTTTGCTCAGAATCGGAATTATGCGTAAAAAAAGGTTTTTAGCCGCTCTTTTGACAGGGCAGCTAAAAACCTTTTATTTTTTGTCTTCAATCGGAATGAACTTGAATATCTCTCCGGACTGCATTGATTGTGCGAGTCTCATCAGCCAATCGTAATAAGTCTTTGACTGTTCGAGCTGCTCATAAAGCGCCTTCGCTTCTTCTTTTACGCTTTGTTCCAGTCCGCTGTCTTCTGCGACATTCTGCAATGCCTGCTGGGCATCTTGAATGGCAGCCAGATTGACCTTTACTTCTCTCTCCCATTTTTGCGGAAAAAAGCTTGTGAAAAATGTAAAGAAATCTTTTTCAGCCACAAAGCTGTGTTTTCTTCTTCCTCTGTGAAACGTTTTTTTCACAATGTTTAAATCCTGGAGCTTTTTAACGCTCGTGCTCATGCTCGGCTTGCTCATCTGCAGCTCTTCCCGCATTTCGTCCAGCGTCATTTCATCTGAAAGGTACATCGTTCCGTACAAAATGCCCGCACTCCGGGTGATGCCGTACAGATCCATCGTTTCTGCAATCGAATCGATGACTAAATCTTTCGCTTGTGCGATCGCTTCTTTTGCCGAAAGATCACGTGGCTCGTCCATCATTATCCTCCTTTCAAAGGAGCGGAAACATCAATGAAAAAGACCCAATCCCCATAAAAATCGGGACCGGTCCTGAAATCCGCGTTAAATTTGTTAAGTAATTTCTTTATGTTCTTTATCTTAACGAAAGATATCAAAAAGTCAAAATTAAATTTTTTTTGAAAACGGCTCAGTCCGCATGAGGCTTGAGATCACATAAAATTCAAACAAATCGTCCGGCCGATTTTTCTTTGACACGGTTTTATACGCGTGTTAAATTCAAATTGTTAAAAACGTTAAATTTTTATTTAACAAACTTTGCGTGATCGGGAGGTTGCTTTTATGAGTCAAACACTTTTCATTGACGGAAAATGGGTGAGCGCTGAAAAAGGCGGCACTCGCAAGATTATCAATCCCTTTAATCAGGAGCATATCGAAACCGTCAGTGAAGGAGGCAGAGAAGACGCTGTTAAGGCCATAGCCGCTGCGCGCCGTGCCTTTGATGCAGGCGAATGGTCAAATACAACCGGTCTTGAGCGCGGCAATATTGTATTGAAGATTGCGGAGCTCATAAGGCGGGACCATGATGAGCTTGCGGAGCTTGAATCGCTCGATACCGGCAAAACGCTGGAAGAAAGCAAAGCCGACATGGATGATATTGCAAACGTATTTCAATATTATGCGGGGCTTGCGGATAAGGATGGGGGAGAGATCATATCCTCGCCGATTCCGAATTCAAAAAGCGAAATCGTCAGAGAGCCAGTCGGAGTCTGCGGACAAATCACGCCATGGAATTATCCGCTTTTGCAAGCCAGCTGGAAAATCGCTCCCGCTTTGGCGGCCGGCAATACAATCGTTGTAAAGCCGAGCGAGATCACGCCTCTGACAACGATTAAAGCATTTAAATTAATGGAAGAAGCTGGCGTGCCAAAAGGCGTTGCCAACCTTGTCCTCGGACCGGGAGATACGGTAGGCGATGAGCTTGCCAGAAATACGGACGTCGATCTGATCTCATTCACGGGCGGAATTGAAACAGGGAAGAAAATCATGCAGGCAGCAAGCACGAATGTCAAGAAAATCGCCCTTGAGCTCGGCGGAAAAAATCCGAATATTGTGTTTAAAGACGCTGATTTCGATGCTGCGGTTGACCAGGCGCTAAACGCCGTGTTTTTCCACGCCGGCCAAGTCTGCTCTGCCGGTTCACGGCTGCTCGTGGAAGAATCGCTACACGACGAATTCCTGGAAGAACTTATTAAGCGTACGAAAAATATTAAGCTTGGCAACGGATTCGCTCCAGAAACGCAGAGCGGTCCGCTCATTTCCGCTGAACACCGAAGCAAAGTGGAACAATACGTGGAAATCGGTCTGAGGGAAGGCGCTAAGCTTGAAACGGGAGGCAAGCGTCCAGAAGATCAAGAGCTGCAGGACGGTTTCTTCTACTTGCCGACGATTTTCTCAGGGTGCCGGTCGGATATGAGAATCGTGCAGGAAGAGGTGTTTGGGCCTGTTTTGACTGTTGAAACATTCCGTACCGAAGAAGAAGCTGCCGCGCTTGCAAATGACACGATCTACGGCCTTGCCGGGGCGGTTTGGACAAACGATATTGAAAAAGCGGAGCGCGTCGCTTCCAAGCTGAGAATGGGTACGGTGTGGATCAATGACTTCCATCCATACTTTGCTCAGGCGCCGTGGGGCGGATACAAGCAGTCAGGGATCGGCCGCGAGCTTGGCCGCATGGGTCTTGATGAATACACGGAAGTGAAGCACGTTTACCGCAATACAAAACCGGCGGCTGTCAATTGGTTTAAAGCATAAGAGGAGGAGAATCGCGAATGACTTTAAATATGAAAGTAGAAGCCATGAACAAATTCCATACGTTTGAAATTCCGACCGTTATTAAGCACGGAATCGGAGCCGTAAAGCATGTCGGGGAAGAAGTGAAAAAGCTTGGCGTAACGAAAGCGCTGCTTGTCACAGACCCGGGCATTCACAATGCCGGTGTTACAAAACCTGTCGTTGAATCATTGCAAGAAGCCGGCATTGAAGTCGTCGTCTTCAATAAAGTCGAACCAAATCCGCCCGTGCGTCTTGTAGCAGAAGGCTCAAAGCTTTACGCTGAAGAAAACTGCAACGGTCTTGTGGCGGTCGGCGGAGGAAGCTCAATGGACACGGCCAAAGCGATCGGAGTTGAAGCGACCCACGAGGGTACGGTGCTTGATTATGAAGCGGCAGAAGGAAAAAAACCGCTTGAAAACCGGATTCCTCCGCTAACGACGATTCCGACGACAGCAGGTACAGGTTCAGAGGTTACGCAATGGGCAGTTATTACGGATGAAGAGCGCGAATTCAAATTCAATACGGGAGGACCGCTGATCGCGGCGCATTTGACAATCATCGATCCTGAACTGCACGTATCGATGCCTCCCCATGTCACGGCGATGACGGGAGTCGACGCTTTGGCCCATGCGATCGAATGCTATACGATGAAGTTTGCGCAGCCGATTACCGATGCTGTCGCACTGCTTGCGATTGAATATGCCGCACATTATATCCGCAGGGCGTTTGCGGACGGTGAAGATCTTGAAGCAAGATACGGAATGGCTCAGGCGGCAATGCTTGCAGGCCTTTCCTACGGCAGCGAATCAGCGGGTGCGGCTCACGCGATGAGCCAGACGCTCGGCGGCATCATCCCGGTTGCCCACGGCCAATGCGTGGCGGCTATGATGGGACCTGTGATGGAATACAATTGGAAAGGCTACCCTGAAAAATTTGCGCGCATCGCAAAAGCATTCGGCATTGATACAAGCGGCATGACGACGGAAGAAGCGGCAAAAGCCTCCGTCAATTGGATGTATCAGCTTGTAGAGGATTTAGAGATTCCGGGCCTTGAAGAACAAGGCGTATCACCTGAGATGATCGAACGCCTTGCAAAAGAGGCGATGAAAGACCCGCAGACGGTCGGAAATCCGAGAGACCTAAATGAACAAGCCTACATTTGGATTTACAAACGCTGTTTTAATAAAACGCCGAAAACTATATAAGCCCATCCCGGAAACCCGCGTGTGCTTCCAAGCACAGCGGGTTTTAAAACGATTTGAAGAAAAAAAGGAAGCATTGTAAAATAATTCTCATATTCAAAAAAGGAGATGGGTTGAATGTGGGAAAGACGGAAAGCGACGGCGGAGAACGTATACATCGCCGATACCCCGTCATTTGTGACGGAGAAAAAAGAAGAAATTTCGATTGACTATGGAGGAATTCCCGGTGATCTGCATTTCGGCCTGACAAAGACGGCCGGCGCCAGGGAACCGATGTATAAAAAAGGTACGGAGATTTTTAACAGACGGCAGATTTCGATCGTCTCTGTCGAAGAATGCCTGGCGATTGCCGAAAGGCTAAACATCCCTGCTGTACTTCCGGAATGGCTCGGAGCCAATATCGCATTAAGCGGGTTGCCTCAATTGACGCATGTCAGGGAAGGAAGCAGACTCATCTTTCCGAGCGGTGCCGCGCTTTTGTGCGAAGGTGAAAATGAACCCTGCATCCAGCCCGGCGAGGTCATTCAAAAACAGTTTCCGGACAAGCCGAAGCTCGCTTCCCGTTTTGTACGCCATGCCATGGGCAGAAGGGGGATCGTTTGTGTCGTTGAACGGCCGGGAGTGATTGCACAAGGCGATCAGGTTGACGTATGGTCGTACTCACCGAACGCCGTAAAAGACGCAAGATCGTTCGCATAAGAAAGAAGGGGAGGTATGGAAATCCTGATGAACATGCCTCCCGAATGTCTTTTCACGACAATTTCTTTTTGATCTCCTGAATTTGTTTGACATGTCTTTTTTCATGATGGCCGATAAAATCGATCCATTGTCTCACCGTAAGCTCTTTAAAGACGGAATGAGGAAGCACCCTTTCAAAATCCTCCTCCTGAAGCGTGGCGATTACCGTTGTAAGCTGTGAGCGGGCATGGTCCAGTTCGGCTTTGATTGCCAGCAAATCCGTCGTTTTTCTCTCGGGCTCCAAAGAATCTGGAGCTTTTCGTTTGACAGACCGGTCTTCAGACACATGGACCGGCTTGGCTTCAATTGTTCGAAAAGGAGCGCTTCTGATTCGTTCCCTGAATAACCGGGCTGCCTGCAAATCGAGTTTTTTTAGGTGGTCAAGGACTTCCTGAATGCTCCATTCATCTTGTTCAGGCCTTTTGTTGATGTCATCGTCTGACAACTCCCGTATTTCGCTCCATGTTTCTTTTCTGGCCTCATTAAAAATGCTCATCATATCCCCTCCTATTGTCATTATTATTGTGAAACCTGGTAAAATAACCAAAATATCTCTTGGGGATAACCGCAGGGAGATTGCCAATACGCAGCGGTACGATCCGACTCATCCGCCGGAGCTCGAATCAGTCGAGTGAACCGCCTTGTTCGCGGATATCGGTTTCATGGTTGGCAGCCGTTAATGCCGCGATGCGCAGCGCTTCGACGATCACGTCAAGGCTAAGGCTCGGTTCTTTTTTATCGATGGTTTGTTCAGGAAGATAGGGAATATGGATAAATCCGCCCCTCGCACCTGATGATGAAAGGGCTAAATGGTGCATTAGCCGGTAAAATAAATGATTGCAGACAAAAGTGCCTGCTGAATTTGAGACAGATGCGGGAATCCCGTTGTGTCTCAAGTTTTGTACGATGCGTTTGATCGGGAGAGTCGACCAATAAGCGGCAGGGCCGTCTTGTGCAATGTTTTCATCTATAGGCATCATGCCTTCATTATCGGCGATTCTGGCGTCATCGATATTAATCGCTACCCGTTCGGGTGTGATATGCGGCCGCCCGCCGGCTTGTCCCGTACAAATGATAATGTCGGGCTGATGTTTCTCGATCGCTTTCTCCAAAACGACAGCCGATTTGCCGAAAACGGTCGGGATTTTTTCAGCTGCAATGGAAATGTCACCGGCCGTTTCACCATGAAGCCGCTTAACCGCCTCCCAAGCTGGATTGACGGATTCTCCGCCAAAAGGGTCAAAACCTGTCAGCAGCACTTTCTTTTTCATATGAATCGCTCCTGAAAAATTGGAATGGTATAGGCAATAGCCAGACTTTTTATAAGGTGCAAAATCCCCATTCAGCTATGCAGTGAATGGGGATTTTGAAGGAAATGTTTAACCGCCTGCTCCGCGGGAAGCCAGAAGGATATTGTCGCTCTTTGAAACCGCTTCGGATGGATGGTTTGCCAACGAAAAGCTCAGTACCGCCCCTAAAACAGCGGCTGCTAATAAAAACTTTTTCATTTATTCTCCTCCTCTTCCGGCAAGCTTGCTCGCCTTATCAGTTTTAATGTAGAAGTATATGGCTTCTTCATATAGCTTCTTTTCCCTATAATAATTCGCCACGTCCATTAATAATTCCTCTAGATCAACCCATGCTTTTTCAGTTTCTAGCTGGTGAACAAAGTCCTTGATCATTTCCATTTTATTCGGCGGGCTTGTGTATAATGTATGTAAAATTTTGAATTTCAGCTCGAATATTTTGCTGTTCATTTCGCGGGACTTTTTGAAACCTACATCGATCCATTGAAAAGCTTTGTCCTGTGAATTTGTTTTCAAAAGCGATCTTACGGTTTCGTACACACAGAGGAGATAAGCATATTGGGCCTTTGATTCAAAATCCTTGATGGCAAAAGCTTTATTGTAATATTTAAGCGCTTCCTCATGCTTTTCTTCCTTGCTTTTTAAAAAGCCCATATTATAGTAGGTGTAAGGTAGAAGAAATTGATCGCCGATTTTTTCCGTTCTATCGATCGCTTCATTTAATAAGGCTTCGCTTTCGGAAAATTTAAATTGGTCTATATAATTTAATCCTATCAGCATTTTGCAGTTGATAACCCGCTTGGTATACCCTTCATAGCCCTGAAAAATTCCGGCTGCGATATTGATATGGTGGATCGACAGCCAGGTCGCTTTTAAATTGTAGTACAGCACTCCGATTTTATAATGGAATTCAGCTTTTTCGATTTCGTTTTGAATCGCTCCGAGCCTTTTTTCCGCTATTCTGAAAAAATTGAGCGCTTCTGTGTGGTTTTGCTTATAATCTTCATAAATCCCTTTAAACAGATAAAAATAATAGTTCAGTTTATCATCCGTGCTCTTCGGATCATTGTCGTGAAACTCGATGGCTTCCAGCTTTTCGGTAGCAGATTGGCTGATATCTTCAAGTAGAAGCCGCAAGCGGAAATCAAGCATTTGATAATAAACAAGGACGTCCTGGTCTTCCTCCATCTCTTCAATTGCTTTATCTATGTCATCTTTCATTTCGATTGAGCGTGAAATGTCTCGTTTCTTCATCAGTATGTACCAGTCGTTCAGCATGTTGGCGACTTCTTGTGAAGCCACGGCTTTGCCCATTCTCTTCCCTCCAATCTTTTGTGAATTTTTTGTAAATTGAAGTTCTATTTATCATAGCATAAATTGCCGTCCTCTGTGAATAACGCCAAAGTGAGAGCTTTTCTTTTTTTGAGGATGATTGGCAGCGGAAAAACGGCAATTGTATACGAAATTTAAGCGTTTTGCCCCATTTTTACGGGTGATGAGCCCTTTTGGAACGGGGAAGCAAATGACATTCGAATCGTTTCCCCGGTCTAAATGGTCATTTTCCAGAAGAAATGCGAAAAGAAAGCAAAAACAACGCCCAACGGAATACAGGAGATCATAACGGTTCCGTCGACGAGTCCGTCAGCTCCGCTTATTTTCAGGGCTTCTCTGTAACCGATCAGGAAATGGATGATCGACAGAACGTAGCAAAAGAGCATCATATAGTAAGGATTCACGTTTATACCTCCTCTATTTCGCTTTACTATATTACATTCAGCGAGAGCAAAGATTATGACTTTTTTTAAATAGAGAAAACGATTTTAAATTTAATGCATGTATTTTAAAAAATTTCTATTATAATCAAAAGGTAACATATAAATAGGGGGTCAATTTTATGAAGAAAAGGATGATGGCGTTTTTGATATGCGCGCTGTTTCTGGTGCCGTCCGCAGAAGCTTTCGCCGCACCGAAACAGTCCGAGCTGAACGAGTATCTTGGAGAAATAGGGATGACAGAAAAAGAATTGGAAGCCTATTTGCAAGATACATATGATGAAAGTTTGAAAGGATTTGAATCGGCGGAGGAATTAAGAGATTTTCTTGGAGAAAGGCTCGATGAAAAACGGCTTGCTTCATATTTAAAAGATTACGGCTTAAATGAAAAAGAAGCGGTCAAACTTCTCGTTGATAATGGTTATATGGAAGAAGGGCAAAGCATCCTCGATGCCTTCATGTTTGAGTATGAGCTGGATGATGCGCTTTGGAACGTGACAACTGACGAAGGCGACGCGGCAATCGAAAATCCGTTTCAGGAGCTTGGCGTAGACGATCAGGAATGGGAAAGGCTAATAAAGCATCTTAGGAGCGTCCGTGAAAAAAATCCGAATCTTGAAGATGAGTTGATGGCGATTGGGGAGCGACTTGAAGCGGTTGCCGATTTTGAGACGGTAACGGAGCTGAAAGCGAAAGATATCGCTCAAATGCTGTCTATTTTACACGATCTTCAGCAAACCCTTGAGGTGAAAACGAAATATTATTTAGTCAAAGACGGCAAGAAAAAGGAAGTATCACTGACGACGCCTGTCAGCGCAGATGAACTGAAAGGGGCAAGCTTGCTTGTACAAGTTTACGATCTTGAAGGAAATTTCATTTTGGACGTTTTGCTGACGCCTGACATGATTGGATCAGATTTATTTCATGAAACAGGAGCAAAAGTGAAGCAAACCCAAACAGCCGTTCAACATGATACAAAGAAGCAGCATGTGAAAAAGACGGTAAGGGGGGCAAAACTTCCAAAAACGGCCGGGCATTATGCGGAATGGTCGATCCTCGGTTTCGTGCTGATCCTCAGCGGATTTTTCTTGATCAGAAGGCTTCGCAAAGCGGCGTAGACAAAGAGGTGAATTGACATTAGAGCATCCCGTAAAAAAAGGGTGATTTGGCTTTTGGCGATCGCCATGATAACGGCCGGGCTGTATGTTGCAGCTACCAATGCGTTTAAGCTTTTTCAAGGACGCACACTTTCCGCTCAGCAGCCGGCTGAGAAGAAGCCGGCTGAAAAGCCGTCTGTTCAAACCGGAAAAAAACAAAAAGCCGAGACAGTACGAACGTTTGAAACCGGTGAAAAAATCGGCGACCTTGTGATCCCGAAAATGAAGGCGCGGCTTCCGATTTACCACGGAACAGACGAAGACGAGCTTCAAAAGGGAGTGGGGCATTTTGCAGGTTCCGTGCTGCCGGGCGAAGATGACAACTCGGTTCTGTCCGGCCACCGCGACACGGTTTTCAGAAGGCTTGGTGAAGTCGGCAAAGGAGACCGGTTAATTGTTGAAGCTGAATATGGAACTTTTACATATAAAGTGAAAAAGGTGAGGATCGTCGATGCTGATGACAGGACCGTTATCGTTCCAAAACCCAGGGCGACATTAACCGTTTCGACCTGCTACCCGTTCGACTTTATAGGCTCTGCCCCGGAGCGGTACGTATTGGTTGCAGAATTAATAAAAACGCAAAAAAAGCGGAACCTATAAGGTGTCCGCTTTTTTTCATCTCTTATCAATGCTCCGTTCCAAAAGCCTCGGAGCCGTCAGCAGCAACAGGCACAGCACGATTGCGCAAATGATGAACGACGGGAGCATATATGTTGCATTATACGTTAATGTATAAATCCAGACCGGCGTCCCTTTGGGTGCGTAATTTCCAAAAAAGACGGCGCCGCTAATGACGTGGGCGAGAAATTTCAGTCCACTTCCGAAAAAGACGGCAACCGTAACATATGATACCAGCTTTCCCTTTGCTTTCGCCGCGGCAGCTTTTCGGATCGGACCGGCAAATAAACCGCCGATTCCTGCAGCTGTTGGTGCGATAAAATAATCAAGGAGAAACTGTACGGGGTGAACCGCATAAAGCCCCCCGGTGACAAACTGCAGCAATCCTGCTAAAAATCCGGTAATCAGTCCGGCCTTCAGCCCCCATCGAAAAGAAATTAAAAAGATCGGGATCATCATGATGGCGATGGAGCCGCCTTGCGGCATTTTCAAAAACATTCCTGAAGCTATGTCCAATACGATCGCGATGCCTGTCATGACGGCGATTTCAATAAGCCGGACAAGTTGTTTTGATTGATTCATTGTAACCCTCACTTTTGATGAACAAAGGGGTACTGGACTTCTTTCCCAATAAAAAAGCAATGCGGGGAAGGAATAGGATAGTTTCCACGCACTGCTTTGGATGCAATAAGTTTTACTTTGCCACATCCCTACGCCAGCGTTAACTAACAGGTTCAAAGGGTCAGAACGGTTTGTTCACTCTCAGCCTGAGGCTCCCCTTGTGGTCATCAAGATTATTTAGTTATTTTCTACTATACTAAAAAAAGAAACGAACGACAAGCCGTATTTTTCAAAATTTTTTGCTTAATTTCTCCAATAAGTAGCAAAAATTGAAGCTTTTCCTTTATAATAGAAATTATTCGTACGTACAAGATGGGGTTGATCTGATGAGTGAACATACAAAATACAGCATGGTCAAAAACCAAATTAAATCGTGGATATATGAAGGGAAAGTTAAGCCCGGGGAAAAAATTCATTCGGAAAATGAATTGATGAAAATTTTCGATGTCAGCAGACATACGGTCCGCCAGGCGATCGGCGACTTGGTTCACGAAGGTCTCCTGTATAGGGAGCAGGGGTCGGGAACATACTGTTCACAACGCCTCAGGCCTTCGGAAAAAGGCAGGGAAAGACATAAAATGATCGGCGTGATCACGACCTATTTGTCCGATTATATTTTTCCCTACATTATAAGAGGGATCGAATCGACGCTGTCGAGTGAAGGGTACACGCTGATCGTAGCGAGCACGAATAATGACATTGAAAAAGAAAAGCAGTGCCTTGTAAACATGCTTGATAAAGACATTGACGGATTGATCGTTGAGCCGACGAAAACAGGAAGCTTTAATCCGAATTTAAACTATTACTTGACGCTTGAGCAGCACCACATCCCGTACCTGATGATCAATCAGTTTTACCAGGAGCTGAACCCACCCCACTTTATTTTGGATGATGAATACGGCGGGTTTATAGCGACTGACCATTTGATCAAGCTCGGCCATGAAAGGGTCTTTGGTCTTTTTAAACAGGACGATATGCAAGGCGTCAACAGGATGAAAGGATTTATCCGCGCCTTCAGGGAAAACGGTCTGTCATTTTATCCGGAAATGGTTGTTACCTATGAGACGGAGAACAAAGAGGAAAAGACGATCACTGAAGTGAGAAAACGTCTGTCTTCACAAGAGCCACCGACCGCCATTTTCTGCTATAATGATCAGATCGCTCTTTTAGTGCTTGACGTGATCAGGGAATTCGGGCTGAAAATACCAGAGGACATATCGATTGTCGGCTATGATGATTCGCATTTAAGCCAGGCGTCGGAGGTTAAGCTGACGTCGGTAACCCATCCGAAGATGCAGATGGGAATCGAAGCGGCAAAATGGATGATCGCGAAAGTGGAAGGAAGGAATATGGATCAGCTGGAACACTCTAAGGTATACAAGCCGGAATTGATCGTCAGACAATCGACCGCAAAATTAAAGAACGGTTAAAATAATACTAAATGAGAGGCTGGATCACTGTCTTGAATCTTTACGATGGTGATCTTTTTAAATGCGTGACGATAATAATAAGAAACGCGGCCGGATATAATAAAGAAAAAAAGCGCCTGTCATATAAAACTGCGGTACATTAGAAAAGGACCATCTGCCAACGGCAGCGAGCGGGATTCATCCGGCAGCATGAGTTGTAAAGCGTATGACCCGATGGTTATTGTGTTCACGCTGATGACTTTATTATTTTTTAAAAAAACTATTGTGTTAAATGAAAATAGATGATATATTAATATTCGTCCTTAAAAAGACGGCTTTATAAAACAGCTGATTCAATATTTTTTAAAAAGTTGTTGACATTCACCTTGCTAGAATGTTATATTAATAAAGTCGCTTCTAACCGAAGCAAAAATGATCTTTGAAAACTA
>NZ_JBALMR010000067.1:0-16966 GCF_036963165.1 Bacillus sp. JJ675
AACGTTCCGCCCTTGCCGCATCATCAGAGCTGATCAACCGGCTTTTAACCCATTTGCGCTCACAAACGCTGCCGCCAATATTCATCGGAGTCGGCAATGAATACAGCAGTCCGCTCTTTCTCGGCAAAAGCTACAGGGAAGCTCTGCAAGTCACAAAAGCTGCGGAAATCACCGGAAGCCAGGAGCATATTCCCTATGAATATCAAAAGCTCGGACTTTTCAGATACCTTGACCAAATCGCCGCAAAAAACGACCAGCTCCACTATTCGAATCCCGATCTGCTCCTTTTGAAGGAAAAAGATAAAGAGAGCCAAACCGAATTTTTAAGAACGCTCGAAATCTATCTTGTGAACAATTGCAAAGTCAAACAATCCGCAGAACAGCTGTTTATCCACCAGAACACGCTAAACTACCGCATTAAGCAAATATTGGACATGACCTCGATCGATCTGAACGATTTTCATACGAGATGCCAATTGTTCATCGATCTGATGCTGATGAAAAAAGCCGGATATAAATCTTAGGCAATTCCGGCAGAGACAGAAAGAGCCGGTACATGCTGCACCGGCTTTCTTTAGTATGTTCTGTATACGTAAGGATCTTTCGGCTTTTTGATGTTGGACCAGCTTTTTACCTTTAAAACGGGAATGACGGATTTAAATGGCTGATAGTATTCGGATGACAACGTTCCTTTCACATGTATCCATTGGTCATTTTTTGCCTTTATATCATCAGGGAATTCCACCAGCATGCCGTAGACGCCCGAATCGGCGATGCAGTGGATGATTCCGAAGCGGAGAACGAAAAGCTGCCGCTTATTGATCGATTCCCCTTTAAATGCAAAACCGTTGAAATCAATCTTTTTGCCGAGAAATTCCCCAGGATAATTATAGATCGTCTCCATGCCTTTTAGAAAATCATGATCCGTTAACGATATCTGTTTTTTCCCTTTATAATCCTTGAGGGCTTTCTCCATCAGTTCGTCATAGTCTTCCTGTCCGTAGTAAATGCTCGTATCAGGGCGCAAATACTGGGTTTGGGCGTAATGATCTGGCTGATCGATCGCCTTAAAGGAAAAGCCCTTCGACTTCACGATCGTAGAGTCAAGCGTCGCCACCGGCAGGAAAAGCCCGGTGAATAAAGGAAACAGGAATACGAGGTAAATAAACATTCTTTTAAAGAACGGTTTATGTTTTTCGTGATCATGATCATGTCCGCACCCGCAGTCATGACCGCAATCCGCCCCATCCCGCCCCTTTATATACTGATAGAATTGAACAGCCGTCAAAATGGCAAGCAGAAACATCCCGATATACGACAAATACGCGTATTTCATATTAATATATTTCGTTAAATTGCCTGAGGCGTGAAGCTGAAAAAAGAAAAACGTAAAAAACATTAAAATGAATGTACGAAACATGATCTCACCCCTTCACCAAAAGTGATCCGGCCAGAACGATAACGGCGATATAGGCGATCAGCACAAATACAAACCGCTTTTTAAAAGTGCCGAGCATCATCAGCAGGTTCTTGATATCGACCATCGCTCCAAACACGAGAAAGGCGATGAGCGAGCTGAGAGAAAACGTGCTGCTGAAGGATGACGCAATAAAGGCATCAACCTGTGAGCAAAGCGACAAAACAAAGGACAAGCCCATCATCACAAGCGATGAAGATATATCATTGTGTCCGATTGCAAGAAGCGTCGATGTTTTGACATATGTCTGCATCGCAGCCGCCACAAAAGCCCCGATGATCAAATATTTTCCGACTGAAAAAAACTCATCAACCGCATGGCTGAGCATGCCGCCCAGCTTCTTCAGAAATGTCTTTCCGGAATGGCCGTGATGATGGTGTGAATCGCCTTCAAGAAGCTGATTTCCTTTAAATTGATAAGAAATGATAATTCCGGTAATAAGGGCTGCAGCGAACGCCAGCCCGCCGCGGTAAAGAACGACATCCCACTTGTTTCCGAAAGCGATAAACGTCGAAAACAATACAATCGGATTGATGATTGGAGCCGTCAGCATAAAAGCTGACGCCGCGTGAAGCGGCACGCCCTTTAAAAGCAGGCGCCGGGCGATCGGAACGATGCCGCATTCACAAGCCGGAAACAGCATGCCGGCGAATATGCCGAACAGCACAGCCAGAAAGCGGTTTTTCGGAATGATCTTTGCGATCATTTCTTCCGTGACAAACATTTGAATCAAACCAGAGATAAAAACGCCGATCAATACGAATGGAATTGCTTCTATTAATATGCTGATAAAGATTGAATTGAGCTGCAGAAACTGTGAAGCCATAAAAAACCTCCGAGGGCTGCATTTTTTATTTCAAACTAGGATTATATCATAACTGTAATGGAGGGGGGATATGAGTGTATTTGGCGGGCTGTCTTCCCATGAGGCAAGCTAATGCGGACAGGTTTGGCCCGTCCGCCGCGCTGCCCGGATGGCGGGAACAGCCACACGATGTGCAGGCAGAGAAGCGGCGGTCTGATTTCATGTCTCAAACCATATCCTCATCGTTCATATGAACGACAAATTCACTCGATTTCACGGCATCCTTGTTTTAAAGTCTGACGGATGCGGATTGCGTTAAAAAAACTGAACGGTGCGGCATTCACCGCTCCGTTGACAGACAAGACCGTTGTCACGAATGCAATCGGCCTTGACTCAGCGACAGTTTGTACGATTTTTTTCGGGCAGAAACATCATCACCTTTTTTTATGCTTCATTCTCTCGTGAATGAAAGATGAATATTATGATAGAATATTCTTACAATTGATGAGAGGGGACGAGAGTCGTGCAGCAACCTTATGATTTACCATTAGAACAGTTATACCAATATAAACCAGAAAAAACCGCTTTGGACGATTTTCAAGAGTTTTGGGAGGAATCGCTGGGGGAGCTTGCAAAAGAAAAAGCCGAACCGCAGCTTGAAAGGTACGATTACCCGGCAGACGGCGTGAATGTGTACTGGCTGACATACCGGAGCATAGGCGGGGCGCACATTAAAGGATGGTATGCGGTGCCCGGCCGCAAAGGCCCGCATCCTGCAATCGTCAAGTATCACGGCTATAACGCGAGCTATGACGGCGACATTCATGACATCGTCAACTGGGCGCTGCATGGCTATGCGGCATTCGGGATGCTTGTCCGCGGACAGAACGGCAGCGAGGATACGAGCGGCTCCCCTCACGGACACGTGCCGGGCTGGATGACAAAAGGCATCCTTGACCCGAAAACGTATTATTACAGATACGTGTATCTCGATGCCGTAAGGGCGCTCGAGGTCGTCAAAGGGTTTGCCGAAGTCGATGAAAAACGGATCGGCGTCATCGGCGCGAGTCAAGGCGGCGGACTGGCGATCGCGGTTTCCGCATTGTCTGATATTCCGGCAGCTGCCGTTTCTGAATATCCGTATTTAAGCAATTTCCAAAGGGCGATCGATACAGCGATAGACCAGCCGTATCTGGAAATCAACTCTTTTTTCAAAAGGAACGGCAGCCCGGATATTGAGAGGAAAGCGATGAACACCTTGTCATATTTTGATATTATGAATCTCGCCGAATCGGTGAAGGCGCCCGTTCTCATGTCAATCGGCTTAGTGGACACCATCACGCCGCCATCGACCGTTTTTGCGGCCTACAATCATCTAAACACTGAAAAAGAGCTGAAAGTGTACCGTTATTTTGGCCACGAATTTATCCCGGCGTTCCAAACGGAAAAATTGGCGTTTTTGAGAAAGCATTTAAAATGAAAATGTAGGCACCCGGCTGAAGATTTGCCGGGTGCTATTTTATATCTTGATCAAAGAATATATCGTATAGTAAGATATAAAAGGGTGATGATTTGATGAACGAAGTGATTGAAGCAATCAATAAAGACTGGACAGATATTTATTACCGTTTACACTATAAGCATCAAGACGGGCTGTCACACCAGGCCGTCCGTTTGCTGCAGCATCTCGAAAAAAACAGGTACGCCACAATCGGCGATTTGGCAAGCCTTTTGGGGGTATCCCACAATACCGCATCTGAGCATGCGAAGCGGCTCATTCAGAAGAAGCTCGTTGAAAAAAAGAGGGACGCCAAGGATGAACGAAAGGTCTATGTCATATTAACGGCTGAAGGAGAAGCTGCCGTAAAACGGCATACCCGGCTTGATCCGGACAAGCTGAAAAAGGTGCTTGAGCATTTACATGAGGATGAGACCGAAATGGTGAAAACGGCATTTTCCATATTAAGCCGGGGGGCAAAATCGTGTTTTTAATTGTTAAAATTGCCGTTTCTGCCGTTGTCATCGGCATTATTACTGAAATCGCCAGAAGGTCGCCGGAGACCGGAGGAATCGTCGCCGCACTTCCGCTTGTCAGTCTGCTCAGTTTATTTTGGCTTTCGGTCCAAGGAGAGTCTCTGAAGCATTTAAGCCAATTTGCGGCAGGCGTGCTGTGGGGGCTTCCGGCAACCGCAGCGCTTATCCTGATCGTAGCTGTCTGCTTAAAATCCGCGCTTCCGCTTGCCGTTTCTTTCGTGTTCGGTTTATGCGGCTGGGGCGGATGCTTGCTGCTTCAAAAAGCTATTTTTGGCTGAGAGCGGAAAAATCAAGAATTTCGGGAACGGCGCCGTAGGTTCCCTTAATGCGAATGTTTTTGCATTCGCCTTCCGTATTTTCAAAATACAGCCTGTATGTGCGGGGCATTGATGTAATCACGTCTTGGGCTGTTCGATCCGGCCAGTTCCCGACAAAGTCTTTTATACTCAAACTCATAAATCTGCCGGCCAGGTGCATCATCTGGATTTTAATGGTCGTTTTGCAATTTTCCGCATTGAAAATCGTAAACTTATAACCTATGTTCCAGTTTCGCGAGTCAGAGTCATTGTAAGGAATAGGTTCCACATGCGATCCCGTAAACGTAATGTTTAATTTGTGCGGGAATGTGTAAGCCGCGGCACTGCCTCCAAAGCTGAAAAATCCGCAAACCAGTGTCAAAATCGCTGCCGACAAAAAACGTTTCATCAAAAATTCCATTTTATTGTAACAAACGGGTGGAAAAATGAGGAGATGTTTTATAGAAGCATGCGGGGCGGGCTCTTTTTTATGTGCAATGTTTGGACGGAATGATATACAGCTCGGAATGGGAAACCATTCTGGGCGTAATTGGAATATCCTGAAGCGCATCAGCGGGTATAACAGCAGTGGCAAAAAATCGCGAATATCCATTTTGGCTAAGGATGATTCGGTACGTCTGTACAGATTCCGGCTCAAGCTCATACGAAAATGCGCGAGCTGAATCCTGATTGATCTGAAACGATTCCCAATCTCCATTTTGAAAATGATATAAGCATCCTTTTAGTTTATATGTCTCTTCATTGATCAAGGAAATATACATATGTTGATCATCTAACCTTCTGACCCGGTTTCCTTTCCTGTCAGAAAGATAAATCAGCCGTCCCTGTTCTCCGCTGCTTCTCTTCTGATGGACGGGTTGAACGAAAGGCGGGCGCTCCAGCTGGCCGGAAGATGCCGTGCAAGATATCAATTCAAAATAATAGACAGCAGCATATTCGGTGTTCCAATCATCCTGTTCAGTTTTTAAATCGAATATGGATGTCTGGGCGATGATATAGACGATGCGGCTCCCTGAAGGAATATCTTTCAGACTGATATGGGTGTTTTTTGAGGAACGGGGAGGTACTGTCAATTGAAAGGTTTGGACGGGTTCAGAGTATTCTTCGAAGATTACCGAGATGTGAATATGATCCGTCTCATCTGTTTCATTACGATATGTATACGAGGCTTTAAAGTGTCCTGAAGGATCTGTTTTGTATTGCGCTTTGTTTCTGTTTATGACATAACGGTCCTCTACATGGAAATGGGTTGACCTGATTCTGTTCATAAAACTGCCTCCTTTTTAGGATAGAGAACCGCCAGCTTTGGGCCGGCGGCTTTCTTTCTACCTTTTCAGGTAAACTTCTGTCCGTTTCTCCAAATAATCCTGAAACAAAGCGATCAGCGAACAAATCCCCCAGTAAATCAAGGCAACTAAAATATACATCGTCATGTAATCGAATTCCCGGCCGCCGACGATTTTTGCCTGTTGAAACAGCTCAGGTACGGTAATCATGGCCGCAAGGGAAGATGCTTTCACAAGGTCGAGCATCACGTTTGTAAGCGGCGGCAGGGCGATTCTCACCGATTGGGGGACGATGACGTGCCGCATCGTCTGCCAATAAGAAAATCCGATCGATTTTGCAGCGTCCCACTGGCCTCTGTCAACAGAAGACAAGGCTGAACGGATGATTTCGGCAATATAGCCGGCGCTGTTGACGCTAAAGCCGATCAAGGCAGCCGTTAATGCCGGAAACTGAATGCCGATGTACGGAAAACCAAAGTAAAGAATAAATAAAATGACCAATATCGGGACGCCTCTCATAAATGAGATATAGACTTTTGCCGGCCATCTGAGCAAAGCGAACCGGGACATGCGGCCAAGCGCGACGAAAAAGCCGAGAATCAGGCCGAAAAACATACTGGCAAACGAAATCAGCAGCGTATTCCATATGCCCTGCATGACATAAGGAAAGGATTTAGCGGCTAATTCTGCATTGAAAATATATTCCCATTGAATCGAGCCCACGTCTCATTCCTCTATTTGTCTACATCGACGTCAGTAAAGTCGATATCCTGTTTTTTTGAAACATCGGCGCCGCCAAAGAATTGTTTTGAAATCTTCTTAATCGTTCCGTCTTTCAGCATATCTTTTATCGTTTGATCGAACCGTTCTTTTAGTTCGGTATTTCCTTTTTTGATGATCATCCCTTGCTGGTGCGGGTAATATTTAAGATCGGGGTGAATCGTCAAATCCAAATCAGGCATTGCCTTAAGCGCCAGCTTTTGCAGATAATAGTCGTTTAAAATAACGTCTGTCCTGCCGTTTGCCACGTCTTTTAAATATTGTTCATTTGTTGCATTGTCGTAAATAACCTCTTCAGCCCCGTATTTTCTGGCGATATCCATGTAAACGGTCGTTGCCGCTCCCGCCGCCTTTTTCCCTTTCAGGTCATCAAGTGTGCGGATGCCTGATAAATCCTTCTTGCGGACGATTGCCGTACCGTATGAATACTTATAAGGCGTTGAGAACAAGAACTTTTTCTTGCGGTCCTTTGTCATTGTAATATCATTGGCTGCAGCGTCTGCCTGTCCACTGTTGACCGCTGTCAGCATGCCGTCAAAGCCCATTTCTTTAAATTCGACATCCAAACCGAGCCGCTTGGCCGCCTCGCGGACGACTTCAACTTCATAGCCGGTCAGCTTGTCCTTGCCGGAAACCGTGTCATGGTATGAAGTAGGGTAAAGGGTTCCCGAAGTCGCCACAACGATCTTCCCTTTTTCCTTGATTTGCTCCCAGGCCGTTTTTTGGCCGTTTTGAGTCGTGTTGCTGCACGCAGCGGTTAAAAATGCGAATGCCGCTGCGATAAGAACCAATGTATAAATGCGAACGTTTTTCACTGAAATATCCTCCTGCCATTCGTGTAGTCAAGAAAACATTAGCACTATAGAAGGCAAACAGGCAATAAGTTATTTTGTATTGGGAAAAAATAAATGAAAAAGATATTGGGCCATATACGGAGGATTGAAACATATTTGTATGATCAACGGACATGAGGCGTATCCGCATGCGGGAGGGCAGCTGAATCATACGATTTTTACGGCGATGGTTCCGGTGAATGGCCCGATTTAAAAGATAAAGATGTGCAGCCTTTACTGGTATATCAAAAAATAATCTCATTCTTTTTTCAAACGGGCGGCTGTTATCTGGGCCGTCCATTATTTCAGGCGTAATGTATAAGCGTTGGAAATTGGGATCCGCTGTGCCCGGTTATATTTTCTTGTTTGAAAAATGCTTTAAATTTAATTTTTTTATTAAAAAAACCTAGATTTTTATTTAAAAATTAGATATTTTTTATATATGATAATGATTCTCATTTTAAATTAATCGGAAAAGGAAGAGAATGATGTTGAAATACAGCAGGAAATTAACCGTACTTTTCGGCGTTTTAGCGTTGATGCTGATCATCGCATCCGGATGCTCCTCCGGCCAAAAAGAAAACAGCGGAGCATCGCAAGGAGAAGGAAGAGAAATAAAGCATGAACTTGGGACAGCCCATATCAGCGGTACGCCCAAAAGGGTTGTCGTTTTGGAGAATTCGTTTGTTGATGCAGTGACAAAATTGGGTGTGAAACCCGTTGGAATAGCAGACGACAAGAAAAAAGATATGATTGAAAAGCTTGTTGGCGAACCGATTGAATATACCTCTGTCGGCACCCGCAGCGAGCCGAATTTGGAAATCATCAGTTCTCTAAAGCCCGATTTAATCATAGCCGATGCTGAACGGCACAAAAACGTGTACCGCGATCTAAAAGGCATCGCGCCTACGATTGTACTGAAAAGCAGAGAGGCAACTTACCAGGAAACAATTGACGGATTTCAAGCGATCGCCAAAGCCCTTAATAAGGAAAAAGAGGGGAAACAAGACCTGGCAGACCATCAGAAGCAAATGAACAGCCTGAAAAGCAAACTGCCGAAAAAAGAAAATCGCACGATTCTGCTTGGTGTTGCCCGGACCGACTCTTTTAACGTCCACACATCATCCTCATATGACGGAGAGATTATGAGAATTCTCGGGTTCAAGCACGCGCTGCAATCCAAAGAGGCGTATAAAGATGTCAGCCTGGAGCAATTGAGCGAAATCAACCCGGATATTCTTTTCGTATCAAGCAACGAAGGACATACGATTGTTGATGACTGGAAAAGCAATCCGATCTGGAAAAACCTTAAAGCGGTGAAGAACGGCCAAGTATATGACGCCGATCGCGATCTTTGGACAAGATTCCGCGGAATCAGCTCAAGCGAAAAGCTGTCAAAAGACCTGATCCAAAAAGTGTACGGCAAATAATCAAAACCAAAAAGAAGCGGGAGTCATTCCTTGCTTCTTCTTGTTTTATCAACAGGGTTCTGTAAGGAAGTGGGCCATTTGAATGTTTCAGCAAACAGACTTTTTATTTTGATAACGGCTTTCATTTTATTTATTTTAGGCATCGGTTTAAACCTGTCTGTGGGGGCGTCTCATATCAGCTTTGCCAATGCCTTGAAATCGCTTGTAGTGTGGGACCACTCAAAGGAACAGCTGATTATCACGACTCTCCGCCTCCCGAGGACGCTCATCGCCGTCTTTGTCGGGGCCAATCTGGCGGTAGCAGGAGCTTTGATGCAGGCAATGACGAGAAATCCGCTTGCATCCCCGCAGCTGTTCGGGGTGAATGCGGGAGCATCATTGGCGGTGGTAGCGTCGATTGTGCTGTTTCCCCATTTGAACGCTTTTTCCTCCGTCGGATTTGCTCTCGTCGGTGCGGCAGCAGGAGGCTTGATCGTCTATTCTTTTTCTTCCTCAGGGGGAATGACGCCGGTTAAGCTTGCACTGACCGGCATGGCGGTCCACCTTTTTCTATCTTCATTCACACAGGGGATCATCATCCTGAACGAATCAGCGGGTGATGTCCTGTACTGGATGACCGGTGCGATTGACGGGAGCAACTGGAAAGATGTAACGGTCATATTGCCGTTTGCGCTTGTCGGCGTCGGGCTCGCCGTCATATGCTCGGGAGCGGTTTCGATTCTTGGATTAGGAGAAGAAACGGCAAAGGGGCTTGGGCAAAATACAAAAGCGATCAAAATGCTCGTCAGCCTGGTCATTCTTATTTTGGCCGGATCTTCTGTTGCCGTTGCCGGCCCGATCGGGTTTGTCGGCCTGATTGTTCCGCATATCGTCCGAAAGCTGGTTGGCGAGAACTATAAATTCGTCATCCCGTTTTCCGCATTGTTCGGAGCTCTCCTGCTCGTCTACGCTGATGTGCTTGCAAGGTGGATCGCATTTCCGTATGAATCTCCGGTCGGCATCGTGACCGCCATACTCGGAACCCCGTTTTTCTTATATTTGGCGAGGAAAGAGAGGAATGCAAGATGAAAAAGAGTCTTCATATCAAACATCCTTTTATGATCGTCATTCTTCTTTTTCTTGTTATGCTCGTCTGCGTCATCATCAGCATAGGCTTCGGGGCGCTTTATATTGCACCGGGCGATGTGATCAAAAATTTGTTTGGAATCAGCAGCGACTATCAATTCATTATTCAGAAATACCGGCTTGCAAGGGTGATTCTGGCAGTGCTTGCCGGAGCAGGTCTCGGAGTATCCGGTGCGATTTTGCAGGGAGTGATCAGAAATCCGCTTGCATCACCTGATGTCATTGGAATAACAAAGGGCGCCAGCTTGTCGGCGATGGTCGTCATTCTGATTTTTCCTGCGGCGCCTCTCATTGTCCTGCCTCTGTCCGCATTTGCCGGGGCGGGTCTTGTTGCTGTATTGTTAATGGTATTCGTACGCAAAAAAAATGCCAGGCCGTCGACGATCGCGTTAGTCGGTATCGCATTGGGTGCGATCTGCCACGCCGGCATGCAATATATGATGGTCAAGTTCCCCGGGGATGTGAATGCCGCCCTCATTTGGGTCACCGGGAGTCTGTGGGGGAGGAGCTGGGATGAGATCAAGCTCCTTGCTCCATGGCTTGTATTATTTTTGCCCATTCTCTTTCTCCTAGCGGCCAAGCTTGATTTAATGTCGCTCGGTGATGAGCTTGTCGACGGTTTGGGAGAACGGTCGGCGCGCCTCAGGTTTATGTTAATATTCGTCGCTGTCGGCCTTGCCGGCAGCTGTGTTGCAGTTGTCGGTTCAATCGGATTTGTCGGTTTAATCGCTCCGCACATTGCCAGAAGGCTTGTCGGGACAAAATCAAAATATCTGCTTCCCGCTTCAGGGCTTGCGGGTTCGATTATCCTCCTGGCAGCCGACAGCATTGGCAGAGGATTGATGCCGCCTGTGGAAATACCGGCCGGCATATTGACCGCCATCATAGGGGCTCCATATTTTCTATATTTATTAAAAGCTGAATCTGCAAAAAAGTGAGTGGAGGATGATGAAGGTGAAACTATCGGCGCAAAAGCTGACCCTTTCTTACGATACATCGACAATCATCAATGAGATTGACTTGGAAATTCCGGAGGGCAAGATCAGCGTTCTGATCGGCTCAAACGGATGCGGAAAATCCACCATATTGAAATCTCTTGCAAGGATCATGGCGCCTGAAAGCGGCTCTGTTTATTTGGACGGAAAAGAGATTCACCGGCAGCCGTCAAAAGAGATAGCGAAAAAAATGGCGATTTTGCCCCAATCGCCTCAAGCACCGGAAGGGCTTACTGTTGAGGAGCTGTGCTATTTCGGAAGACACCCTCATAAAAAACTGCTTTCCAGGCATACAAAAGAAGACCATGAAATGGTTGATTGGGCTTTAGAAGCGACGGGGATGGCGGAGCTGCGAAGTCGGACGCTTGACGCCCTTTCCGGCGGACAAAGGCAAAGAGCTTGGATTTCAATGTCTTTGGCGCAAGGTACGGACTTGCTTTTGCTTGATGAACCTACGACATTTTTGGATATTGCCCATCAAATAGAAGTTTTGGAGCTGTTAAAACATTTGAACCGCGATCATGGCCGCACGATTGTGATGGTATTGCACGATTTGAACCAGGCTTCCCAATACGCCGATTATTTAATCAGCATATTGGACGGCAAGGTATACAGCGCAGGAGCGCCTGAAGAAGTGTTTACACCATCCTTGTTTCGCGACGTTTTTGGACTTGAGTGCTGCATCATGAAAAGCCCCGTCGACCAGAAGCCGATGTGCCTGCCGACCGGTTTATGCGGCAGAGCGCTCGCAGCGGCGCAAAATATGAATGGATGAGGTTTGTGCTTGAAGGCGCAAACCTCTTTTTTCGTTTTGATAGAAGACATGATACAGTTATGGTAAAAGTTCAAGCGGGTGATGCCTATGTTTTTAAAAAAGCTGACATTGCTTCAAGAAAAAATTCCTCACGATTCAAAATATCCTTTTTCTATTCCGGCTATTAAACATTTAAGAGAATTGACATTTCAGAAAAGCGTTACTTTTTTTGTCGGGGAAAACGGCTCGGGAAAATCGACGCTGCTTGAAGCGATTGCGGATAAATGCGAATTTAACACGGCCGGCGGGGGAAGGAATAATACATATGAAGTGCATGCATCGGAGTCTTCCCTGGGTGACTATCTCAGACTTTCCTGGCTCCCGAAAATAACGAACGGTTTTTTTCTGCGTGCGGAATCCTTCTATCACTTTGCGACTCATCTTGAAGAGGTGGATAATACGGGCTTCATCCATTACGGAGGCCGTTCCCTTCACGAGCAGTCTCACGGCGAATCTTTTTTGTCGCTTTTCAAGCACCGCTTCAACGAAAGAGGAATTTACCTTCTCGATGAGCCTGAAGCCGCTCTATCACCGGCGAGGCAGCTCGCTTTCTTAAAAATCATCCATGATTTGACCCGCAATAACGAAGCCCAGTTCATCATCGCTTCCCACTCCCCGATATTATTGGGTTATCCGGATGCGGAGATTTTCAGCTTCGACGGTGACGCCATCTCTGAAGTAAGCTATGAGAATACCGATCACTACACGTTAACGAAATATTTCCTCCAGCACCGCGAAAAGCTTCTTGCCGAATTGTTTTCAGAAGATGTTTGATGTGAAACGCGTTTCATAAGATATGATAAAGTGCAAACATCGAAACAGGAGTGAAACCATTATGATTCATCAGGATCTGAAATCATTTCCAAAACATTTCTTATGGGGATCGGCTTCTGCCGCCTATCAAGTGGAAGGAGCCTGGAACGAGGACGGCAAAGGCGCCTCGGTTTGGGACGTATTCACGAAAATTCCGGGAAAAACGTTTAAAGGCAGCAACGGAGATATTGCGGTTGACCATTATCACCGGTTTACAGAAGATGTTGCTTTGATGGCTGAAATGGGATTGAAAGCATACCGATTCTCGGTAAGCTGGCCCAGGATTTTTCCTCAAGGCAGGGGAGAGGTCAATGAAGCGGGTTTAGGGTTTTATGACAGGCTTATTGACGAATTGCTGGCTCACGGTATCGAGCCTGTTTTAACGCTTTATCATTGGGATCTTCCCCAGGCTTTAATGGAAGAGTACGGGGGGTTCGAATCCAGACGGATCATCGAAGACTTTGACGCATATTGTGTGACGCTCTACAAGCGTTATGGGGACAGGGTGAAATATTGGGTATCCCTCAATGAACAAAATTACAACTTTAACCATGGTTTTATCACGGCCATGCACCCTCCGGGAGTCAAGGACAGAAAGCGGTTTTATGAAGCGAATCATAACGCGTTTTTAGCTAATGCCAAGGCGATCGATTCGTTCCGCCGATACGTTCCGGACGGAAAAATCGGGCCCAGCTTTGCCTATTCGCCGGCATATCCGCTGTCCAGCCGTCCGGGCGATATCCTCGCTTTCGAAAACGCCGAGGAATTAACGAATCATTGGTGGCTTGACGTGTACTGCCGGGGAACATACCCGGATATTCCTTTTCAATATTTGAAGGAAAAAGGATGGGCGCCGACGGTCAAGGACGGGGATTTTGAGCTGCTGGCGAAAGGCAGACCGGATTTTGTCGGAGTGAACTACTATCAGACGATCACTTATGAAATGAATCCTCTTGACGGTGTGTCAGAAGGGAAAATGAACACTACAGGTCAAAAAGGCAGCAATCAGGAAACGGGTATTCCGGGTTTATATAAGACAAAAAGAAATCCTCATGTAGAGACGTCCAATTGGGACTGGGCCACTGATCCAATCGGTCTCAGAATCGGTCTGCGCAGGATATCAAGCCGCTACAAGCTGCCTGTTTTTATTACGGAAAACGGACTGGGCGAATTTGACAAGGTTGAGCAAGACGGCACGATTCAGGACGACTACAGAATCGCGTATTTACGCGCACATCTGGAACAGTGCAAACAGGCGGTGAACGACGGAGTCGAGTTAATCGGCTACTGCAGCTGGTCGTTTACCGATTTATTGAGCTGGCTCAACGGATATCAAAAGAGATATGGATTTGTCTACGTGAACCGCGATGAAGAAAACGTCAGGGATTTAAAACGGATCAAAAAGAAAAGCTTTTATTGGTATCAAGACGTGATTAGGTCAAACGGAGAGAAGCTGTAAGGAATGGGCGCTGGACGGAGTCAGCGCCTTTTTTCGCCTCTGCAGCAATATGATCCTGAAGATCACCAAAAATAAAGGACGGACAAGTGCGTTTTTCTATTCTGAAATTTATTAATGTTGACACAATCCCCGTTGAATTCAAAATTTCTTTAAGAGAAAAGAAGGTATTTAAAATGAAAAATCTAATTTTCTCATAACGAAGAAAACCCCCTATAGAAAAGTTTGCTGAACGAATGTTATAAAATAACCGGATAAGGAGTGATTGAATTGCTACGCAAATTGTTGAATTCATTGAAAAACGGCGGTTACCGCCGATACAGCAGCAGCGATTACGGAAAGCGCCCATACAAAAAATACAGCAGCAGCGATTATCGGAAAAAGGGCCATGGGCACCATCACTATAAACGAAAGCATCATCGTTTTTACAGCAGCTGATCTGACGTGAAAACGATCCTGAGATGGGTGTTTGACCGCCCGTTAAGTAAAGGGACGGAGATCTCCGGACAATATCGAATCAAAGATGTTCTCGGGATGGGAAGCTACGGCATCACATATCTTGCCGAAAGGCTTGACGGGTCCGGACCTTGTGTCGTCAAGCAGCTGCGAAGAACAAAGTCCTGGACATCCGACGGCCGAAAGTCCTTTGACAGGGAAGCGGAGATTCTGCGAACACTGGGCTCTCCAGCTGCGCCCCGCTTGTATGATGTGCTCGACAGCGGACGGAAGTGCTTTATCGTGATGGAATATATAGACGGAAAAACGTTTGAAGATTTGATTTTTGATGAAGGACGCATCTTCGATGAACGGGAAACTGTCTTGGTATTGCTTGAGGTGCTTCGAATCGTTTCTTCTATTCATGCCCGCGGGATGATTCACCGCGACCTGAGAATCCCAAATATTCTTGAATCGAAAGAAGGCATCCGCATCATCGATTACGGGCTTGCCTGCAGCTTGACTGAGGCCGGGGAGACGGTTTACCGGCATCCGGAGAAAAAGCTGATGCGGTCGGTTTCGGTAAAAAGCGATTTTTACGCGTTGGGGCATTTTGCGCTTTTTCTTCTGTATTCAGGGTATATACCAAAGACAAAGGAAGAAAAAAGCTGGGAAGAGGAGCTTTGTATTTCCGCAGGGATGAAAGCCGTTTTGCGCAAAATGCTGCAGATTGATCCTCCGTATAATAGCGCCGTGGATATCATCGCCGATCTGGAGTCCAACCTGTCTCCCGGGCTGGTGATAAAAGAAAATCTGTAATCAAAAGGGATGGTCGCCAATGAATTCAATTTTGATCATCGGAGCAGGACCGACGGGATTGGTGCTCGCGCTCTGTCTTGCAAGGCAGGGTGTGCCGTTTCGCATCATCGATAAGAATTCAGGACCGGGCCGGACGTCCCGGGCTATGGTTGTTCATGCCCGCACGCTTGAATTTTACCGCCAGCTTGATATTGCCGATGAAGCGGTCAAAAAAGGCATCACGGTCAACCGGGTCCACATTCGCAGGAAGGGGAAAGAAAAAGGGCATTTCAAGCTTGGGGATATCGGGGAAGGTTTAAGCCCTTATCCTTTTGCACTCAGTTTTCCGCAGGATGAACACGAACGCTTTCTGCTTGAAAAGCTTAAAGCGGAAGGAATCGGAGTCGAATGGGAGACAGAACTCGTTTCTTTTGTTGATAAAGGCGGGTATGTTGCGGTGGAGCTAAAGAAAAAAGATCAGACGGAAATCGTTGAGACCTCTTATCTGTTGGGGTGCGACGGCGCACACAGCACCGTTCGGCGCGGCTTGGATTTTCAGGGAGGCACGTATGATCATACCTTTTATGTTGCCGATGCGGAAGCGTCGGGCGAAGCTGCTTCAACTACAGATTTGAATGTGTGCCTTGGTGAAGATGAATTTTGTATCGTTTTCCCCGTCAGGAACACTGGATTGAACCGGTTCATCGGGATCGTGCCGTCCGTTCAGGAAGGCCGGGGAAGGGTTGCATTTGAAGATATTGCTCCTTTCATAGAAAGGCTGCTGAAAGTCAAGGTGCACGGTGTGAACTGGTTTTCAACATACCGCGTTCATCATCGGGTGGCTGAAAAATTCCGCAAAGGACGCATTTTTATTTTGGGGGATGCGGGCCATATTCATAGTCCGGTCGGCGGCCAGGGAATGAATACAGGCATCGGTGACGCCGTTAATTTAGCCTGGAAGCTGGCCTCGGTGTTTCACAGACGGGCCGGTGAAGCCGTTTTGGACAGCTATGAAACGGAACGGATTGCTTTTGCCAGGCTGCTCGTAAACACGACAGACAAGGCCTTTCAGGCGATCATCGGCCGACATCCCGCCGGAAGGCTTGTCCGGACCGTGCTGATGCCTTATGCTGCGCCGTTTCTCCTCGGGTTTCGGCCGGTGAAAAAGGCTGCATTCAACACCGTATCGCAAATCCGCATACATTATCGGGACAGTTTTTTGAGTATGGGAAAGGCCGGAAAGCTTCACGGAGGGGATCGTTTGCCATGGGTTGAAGAGATAGACAACTTTGCGCCTCTAAAAACCGCCGACTGGCAGATTCACATATATGGCAAGGCGAGTGAGGGATTGCGTGAAACGGCTAAAAATCTTAAACTGGCCCTGCGCGAATTTCAGTGGAGCCGGGCCTGCCATAAGGCGGGGCTTCTGAAGGACGCCCTCTACCTTGTCCGGCCGGACGGGTACATCGGCCTTGCCGACAGTAACCAGGATACCCGGAAGCTGCGTGAATATTTTTCTCAATGTACAATCAAATAAAGCTGCCGGTTGATGAACTGCACCCCAATTG
>NZ_JBALMR010000068.1:0-31423 GCF_036963165.1 Bacillus sp. JJ675
AGGCTGAAGCTGGCTTTGCCCGGAATGATATTGGAGCTTTCTCCGCCGGCCTGAAGCTTTGTCATTTTAACGGTATGCAGCGTCATCGGGTCGATATGGATGTGGGCGAGTTTGTGGACGAGCGTCGCCGCAATCTCGATGCTGTTTTTCCCGAGATGCGGACGGGCGCCGTGGGCTTCTTCGCCGATGACCGTACCCTCAATGTGGCAGCTTGCGCCATGCAAAATCGCAGGAGCGCACCTTCCGTTCAACGTTTCCTGCACAGGGCGGACATGAACGCCGTAAAGGTAATCGACATCGTCGAGAATCCCTTTTTCGATCATTTTCAAAGCCCCTCCGCCTTTTTCTTCAGCAGGCTGAAAGATGAAGCGGATCGTTCCTTTCGGCAGCTCTGTTTGCTCTTTCAGGGTCATTAATGTCCCGAGTGCCATCGTCATATGGGAATCATGCCCGCAGGAATGATTTGCCTGAAACGTTCCGTCGACTTCCTGCCAGAGGGCGTCAATATCGGCCCTGACGGCGACGACTGGAGACCCCTCGCCGATTTCGCCGATGACACCGGTACAGTCCGCAAATGTTTGTGTTCGGCATCGATTTTCTTCCAACTGCTTTTTGAGAAATGCCGTTGTTTCGTATTCTTTCCAGCTGACTTCAGGATGATTGTGAAGGTGTTCAAAAATGCTGATCATCTTTTGTTTGATAGAGTCCGTTAATGCCATCGTCAAACCTCCTGTATTGTTTTATCTAATACTTTTAATTAAAAACATATTGAAACCCCGGAATAAGGTTGTCTATAATATAGCACACGTACAGATTTTTCTGAATAATTGAATATTTGAGAAAAATGTTTTGATATTCATGTAAAGAGGAGATGGAACATATGAACGTGCCAGCTGTCAAAACACCGCCCTCGACTAAGAAGAAACCGTTTCGATTGAAAATGCCTGATGCGTATGTGCTGCTGTTTATGGTGGCTGTCGTCTGCGCTCTTGCGACTTACATCATTCCCGCCGGGGAGTTTGACAGAGTGACAAAAGGCGAAGTCACGACCGCCGTACCCGGGAGCTATCATGCGGTAGATCAGTCCCCGGTAGGGATTGTAAGCTTTTTTACGGCGATTCAGGAAGGAATGGTCGGGTCTTCATCGATTATTTTCTTAATTTTATTCACCGGCGGAGCGCTCGCCATTTTAGAAAAAACGGGGGCCGTCGGCGGCTTAATCCACCATGTCATCAGCCGTTTCCGAACGAAGCAGCTGCTGTTCATCTGCATTGTCGGCGGACTTTTCTCGATTCTCGGAACGACGGGGGTCGTCGTAAATTCCGTCATCGGCTTTATCCCGCTCGGCATTATCGTTGCAAGGTCGTTGAAATGGGACGCGGCGGCCGGGGCTGCCGTCATCTATATCGGCTGCTACGCCGGATTCAATGCGACGATATTATCGCCTTCGCCGCTCGGACTTTCGCAAAAGATCGCCGACCTCCCATTGTTTTCAGGCCTCGGTTTGCGGATTGCGATATACTTGTGTTTTGTCATTTCAAGTCTGATCTACATTTATTTGTACACGAGAAAATTAAAAAAATCGCCTGAAGCGAGCATTCTCGGCAAGGACTGGTTTCCTGGAAGAGGGCTTGGCAGCGAGGCGAACATGGGACAGGCCTCATTTACCCGGCGCCATAAGCTGATCTTAACCGTAGCCGGACTGTCGCTGCTCGGCTTTTTGTACGGAGCTTTGAAGCTTGGCTGGACGGATAATCAAATACGGGCATGTTTATTTTTATCTCCATTGCCGCGGGGATGATCGGGGGCATGAAGGCTAACGACATCGCTAAAACGTTTATCAACGGCTGTCAAAGCCTTGTATACGGAGCATTGATCGTTGGTATGGCAAGGACGATTTCGGTTATCCTTGAACAGGGGAGGCTGCTTGATACCGTTGTCAACGGACTGGCCAGTCTGTTGGACGGCTTCAGCCCTGTGGCCGGTGCGGTCGGCATGTATATTGCCAGCGGTCTTCTGCATTTTCTCATTTCCTCGGGATCAGGCGAGGCGGTTGTCTTTATTCCGATTCTTGCCCCGCTTGCCGACCTGATGAACATTACGAGACAGGTTGCCGTCGAAGCCGTGATGCTCGGCGAGGGCGTCGTCAACTGCATCAATCCGACATCGGGCGTGCTGATGGCCGTATTGGCCGCAAGCGGCATCCCCTATGTGAAATGGCTCAGGTTCATGGTTCCTCTCGCTTTGATCTGGTTCGTAATCGGACTGGTGTTCATCTGCATCGGAGTGTTGACGGGCTGGGGCCCGTATTAAGCAAAAAAGCCGTTATGCCAGGAACTCGCATAACGGCTTTTCTATTAAATTCGAATCGATTTACCGGCGGCTTTCCATTGTTTTTTCCACCCTGTTTGAGCAAACAAAAGCAGTCCCAATGCAATAAAAGCAATCGCGGAAAATGTGAGGAACCCGCTCGAATAAGTGCCTGTGACTTGTTTTAGCGTTCCGAGGATATTTGGGAGAAAGAACCCTCCGATTCCCCCGGCGGCCCCGACGATTCCCGTCACCATCCCGATTTCTTTTTGGAAGCGCTGGGGCACAAGCTGAAAAATGGCGCCGTTCCCCATGCCAAGACAGCCCATGCCGATAAACAATGCGGTTGTGACGACCGTAAGCGACGGCAGCGTACTGACCGTGAACATACAAAGAGCCACTCCGATGAACAAAACTTGCAGCAGGCGCACGCCGCCTATTTTATCGGCGATCAATCCGCCGACAGGGCGAAGGCAGCTGCCCGATGCTACGACAAGGGTGACGAACTCCCCGGCCCTCACCGGTGGCACGGAATACTGTGACGCGAAAAAATAGCTCAAAAAGTTAGAAAGGCCGACAAAGCCCCCGAATGTGACACTGTATAAAAGGCAGAAATACCAGGTGTCCCTTTCTTTAAAGACGGTGAAGTAGTCTTTTACAGGCTTAGGGGCAGGCTGGTTCGGCGGCTCCTTGGCCATCAGTAAGTAGCTGATGAGAACGAGCGTTAAAGGAATGAGCGCCAGTCCCATCAAACCGTTCCAGCCGGCATGTTCAGCGATGCGCGGACCGAACAGGGTGGCAAGCAGCGTGCCGCTGTTACCCGCCCCGGCGATCCCCATGGCAAGACCTTGCAGATGCGGAGGGTACCAGCGGCTCGCCATCGGCAGGGAAGCTGAAAAGCTGGCCCCCGCTACCCCCAGCAAAATGCCGATCATATACAATTCAACAACGGTAGAACCGAACAGCCATCCCCACAAGAGAGGAATCATCGTCACGAGCATTCCGCAGACAGCTGTTTTTTTCGGGCCGAAGCGGTCTGTTAAGATGCCTAATACGATTCGGAAAACCGAGCCGGCCAGAGTCGGGATGGCGACGATCAATCCTACCTGGGACGGCGAAAGGTCAAAATCAGCCGTAATATAAACGCCGAGCGCGCCGAGCAAGACCCAAATCATAAAGCTGACATCGAAATACAAAAAAGATGATAGCAGAGAAGGAGCGTGTCCGCTCTTTCTCAAATCCGCCAATTTCACTTGCAACACTCCCCATCAATAAATTCTTAAAATTTATGATGACAAAATGAACGGGGGTTGGCAGTATTTTTGTCAGCTTTACTCACAGATAAAAGTTTGAATTTTTTAAAATTTAAAATGATGGGGAGCAAGGTCGTCCCCATCATTTTCTTAGTCATACATCGTGATATTCCGCTTGTCACGGAATTACTCCAGCCATCAGTGTGCATATTTCGGTCTGGGCCGCTTGGAGCTAAACTTACGCAATCGTGCCCGCCGGCAGATGATGCGCCCTGATGGATAGGATATTGCCCTGATCCTTATTGACAGTCCCGACTAAAAGGCTGATCACTGTGTTTTATTAACTCGCTTTTTTCTGTATTTGCTGCTGCTGCTTCTTTGGCAAGAAGAATACGACGATCAGTCCGGCCGCTGCGACGAAGAACAGGACGAGGTAAATGCTGTGCAAGCCGGATACCAGGCCTTCCCGCATCATTAACAGCATGGATTCGGGAATGTGCCGGGCCGTCTCGGGATTCAGCAGTTTGTTCATGTCGAGGTTGTTTGCTCCTGCCGCGTGCGAGGTCATGTAGCCCGCAATAGAGTTATTGAATAGCGTTCCCAGAATCGCGACACCGACCGTTTGGCCGAGCGTCCGCACAAACGTGTTCGAAGCGGTGGCAGCTCCGCGCATGTTCCAGCCGACAGCCGACTGTACGGATACCGTAAAGGAAGTCATCGAGAAGCCAAAGCCCAATCCAACCGCCAGCATCGCTGCGACAAAGAACCAATGCGGTGTGTGAATCGTTGCCAGCGCCAGACCGGTCGAACCGATGATCAGAAATGCCAAGCCCATCGTAGAAGTATTACGCGAACCGAGCTTCAGCATCAGCCGTCCGGCAATGGTCGCCCCGATCGGCCAGCCGATCGACATCGGCGTCAGCGTCAGCCCGGAGTTTGTCGCGCCAACTCCGAAAATTCCCTGCATCCACATCGGCAAATAAGTCGTGATGCCGATCAAAATCACAGAGATTAAAAAGCTCGCCAGGTTGGAAACGGAAATCTCGCGGATGCGAAACAGCTTCAGCGGCAGCATCGGTTCCGGAGACTTTGCTTCGATCCAAATGAAGGCGATGAGCGCGATCGCCGCGATGACAAACAGGCCGATGATCTTCCACGAATTCCACGGATAGATTGATCCGGCGCTGATAAAAGCGTATAGAAGGGAAGCCATGCCGATCGTAAACGTAATAGCCCCTAAGTAATCGATGTGTTTCTTTTTCTTTTCAAATTTCTCTTGTAAGAAGATCCAGATCATAATGATTGAAGCGATGCCAAACGGCAGGTTAAAGTAAAAAATCCAGCGCCAGGAAATGTTGTCGACCAGCGAGCCGCCCGCCAGCGGCCCGAGAATGCCTGATATGCCCCAGATGGCGCTGAACAACCCTTGAATTTTGGCGCGTTCTTCAAACGAATAGATGTCACCGATAATGGTAAAGGTCGTCGGCAAAACCGCTCCTGCCCCGATGCCCTGCAAAGCACGGAAACAAATCAATTCGGTCATCGTATGAGCCGCGCCTGACATCATCGAGCCGATCAAAAAGATAATCGTCCCAATGGTAAATATGATCTTGCGCCCGTACAAATCTGCGAGCTTGCCATATATCGGCGTCGTGATCGCAGATGTCAGCAAGTAGGCGGCAAACACCCAACTGATCAACTTAATCCCGCCCAAGTCGCTCACGATGGTCGGCATCGCCGTACTGACGATCGTGCCCTCGATTGCCGCCAAAAAAGTGGCGACCATCAATGCAATCGTCACATTGCGTCTTTTTGTTTTTTGATTCATATTTTACCCTCCGCGTGTTTCTATCGCATTCCAACCGATTTTGCCGTTGAAACGAATGTATTTGGTAATAGAATGCCGAAAGCTGAGCCCTTCAGCAAAAATGTGCAACGAAAATAATATATCACAGGCATGTCTAACCATGTGGTTTTTTGAATGAAAACTTTCCGGCCTTCATATTGCCCAACTGCCTGGGCTCGTACAAACAGCCTCTTTATTCACCGTGTGGATACTAATGGATGATCAGTAAAATTTTTGGGCAAAATAATGAACACAAAAGGTAACTTTTCCAGAAAATGTTTAAGTTTAAGGAGAAAATGAGCAGAGACACAAAAAAGACAAAAATAAAAATGCATAAGTCTTGAAAAAGTATGTGAAGTATTGCACAATATAAATGTGAAATACTTCACAAACAACTTAGAATTAAAACTAACGGCAAAGGATGATGAATAATGGCTAACCAAAAAGTCAATCGTACAGTTTTAATCGGTGCTGGTTTTGTAGGCAGCAGCTATGCATTTACGTTAATTAACCAAGGAATCACAGATGAACTCGTGATTATTGATTTAAATAAAGACAAAGCAATGGGCGATGTTATGGACTTAAACCATGGAAAAGCATTTGCGCCCCATCCTGTAAGAACGTGGTACGGCACATATGAAGATTGCAAAGACGCTGATGTTGTCTGCGTTTGTGCGGGAGCGAACCAAAAGCCCGGCGAAACACGGCTTGATTTGGTCGAGAAAAACCTTAAGATTTTTAAAGGAATCATCGGAGAAGTCATGGCAAGCGGATTTGACGGAATTTTCCTCGTTGCTACAAACCCGGTCGACATCCTGACCTATGCTACGTGGAAGTTCAGCGGCCTTCCGAAAGAACGGGTGATCGGAAGCGGTACGACTCTTGACACTGCCCGGTTCCGATACATGCTGAGCGAGTACTTCGGCGCCGCTGCCCACAACGTTCACGGCTATATCATCGGCGAACACGGTGATACGGAGCTTCCTGTCTGGAGCCATGCGAATATTGCCGGGGTTCCTGTGAGCGAGCTTTTGAAAAAGAATGAGAACTACAAAGCGGAAGAGCTAGATGAACTGGTTGAAGATGTGAAAAATGCGGCTTACCAGATCATTGAGAAAAAAGGTGCGACATACTACGGCGTAGCCATGAGCCTGGCGCGCATCACAAAAGCGATTTTCCGCAACGAAGACGCGATTTTAACCGTCAGCACGTATCTTGACGGCGAATTCGGAGAAGATGATGTATATATCGGCGTTCCGGCGGTCGTCGGCCGCAGCGGGGTCAAAAAAGTGATTGAGCTGGAGCTGAACGAAAAAGAAAAAGAGCAATTCAAGCATAGTGCAGGCGTGCTGAAAGGTATTTTAAAACCTCATTTTGCTTAACTAAAAAAGACATAGAAGAGGGCTGATGACGATGTGGCAGCAGGTTTACGATCCGTTTGGGAATGAATATATCAGCGCTTTAGTTGCAACCCTGCCGATTTTATTCTTTCTTTTGGCGCTGACCGTGTTTAAAATGAAAGGAATTCTCGCAGCATTTTTAACCCTTGCGGTCAGCTTTATTGTAGCGGTGTTCTGTTTTCACATGCCGGTAGCCAAAGCGATTTCCGCCGTTTTTCTCGGAATCGCAAGCGGGCTGTGGCCAATCGGATATATCGTGCTGATGGCTGTTTGGCTTTATAAGATTTCTGTCAAAACGGGAAAATTTAAGGTCATCAGGGCGAGCATTGCCGGCATTTCATCCGATCAGCGGCTTCAACTGCTTCTGATCGGGTTCAGCTTTAATGCTTTTTTGGAAGGAGCCGCAGGCTTCGGAGTGCCGATCGCAATCAGTGCGGTCCTGCTTGTGGAACTCGGTTTTAAACCGTTGAAAGCGGCCTCTCTCTGTTTAATCGCAAACGCGGCATCAGGCGCGTTCGGAGCGATCGGTATACCGGTCATTACGGGAGCGCAGATGGGGGATTTGACCCCTCTCGAACTTTCCGGCACACTCGCCTGGATGCTTCCGGGGATCACATTTTTCGTCCCGTTCCTGCTCGTTTTCATTTTGGACGGGTTCAGGGGCATTAAAGAAACGCTGCCCGCCCTTCTCGTTGTAAGCGGAAGCTATACGGCGGTACAGACGTTTACAATGATTGTGCTCGGTCCTGAGCTGGCCAATATTTTGGCGGCATTAATCAGCATGGGAGCTCTCGCGCTGTTCCTCAGAAAATGGCAGCCGCGCCGGATCTACAGGGAAGACGGGAACGAACAGGAGCCCGCTGTCAAATACAGCTGGGGAGAGGTGGCAAAAGCCTGGTCTCCGTTTTACATCCTGACGGGCGTCATTGCCCTGTGGAGCCTTCCAGCTTTTAAAGCGCTGTTTCAAGACGGCGGCTTGCTCAAGCAGACAACGATTTTATTAAAGATGCCTTTTCTGCATCAGGAAATTCTGAAAACCCCGCCGATTGCAGCGCAGGCGGCACCGCTTGATGCCGTGCTGAAGCTTGACTTGATTTCAGCGACGGGGACCGCCATTTTGATTGCGGTGATCATCACGATTTTGTTCAGCCGAAACATCAATTTCCGGGGCGGGCTGTCCTGTCTGAAGGAAACAGGCCGGGAATTGTGGCTGCCGATTATGACGATCTGTTTTGTCATGGGGTTTGCCAACCTGGCTAACTACGCCGGGCTAAGCTCTTCGATCGGATTGGCTCTTGCAAAAGCGGGGGACGTTTTCCCGTTCGTCAGTCCCGTACTGGGCTGGATCGGCGTTTTCATCACCGGATCGGTTGTCAGCAATAACGCTCTGTTCGGCCATTTGCAGGCTGTCACAGGAGCGCAGATCGGTACGAGTTCGGCCCTTCTCCTTGCCGCAAATACGGCCGGCGGGGTGATGGCGAAGCTCATTTCTCCGCAGTCGATTGCGATTGCTACTGCGGCGGTTAAAGAAACAGGCCGGGAATCAAAACTGTTCAGCCAAACGGTAAAATACAGTCTCATACTGCTTCTCATCATCTGTATTTGGACGTTTGTGCTGTCAAAGCTCGGATTATAGGGAAAAAGCCTTTTCCTAAAAACTTGGGAAAAGGCTTTTTGATGTGTTCTAACCGTCCCTCTTTTTGAATACATTGTACAAGTTATCGCGAAGGGGGGAGCGCGGTATGTTGAACATTTTTCTCAGCTATGTGTTTTTAGGGCTGTCTCTGGCCGCACCGGTCGGCCCGGTCAATGCGGCGCAGATCGACAGGGGCATGAAAGGCGGTTTTTTCCACGCCTGGCTTTTCGGTTTAGGAGCCGTGACGGCCGACGTTTTGTACATGGCGCTGATTTACTTTGGCGTTGCTCAGTTTTTAACGGCGCCATTTTTAAAAACGTTTTTATGGCTGTTCGGTTTTTTTGTTTTAACCTATACGGGAATTGAGAGCCTGGCCAAAGCAAAGGAAGTCTCGCTCATGAGAGGCAGGAGGGAGACAGAATCCTACCGTAAATCGTTCTTATCCGGGCTGGTTATTTCGCTTTCAAATCCTCTCAGCATTATGTTTTGGCTCGGCATTTACGGCAGCATCCTGGCGAAGACGATTGAAACATATGCTTCATATCAGCTCCTGTTGTGCAGCTCGGGCATTTTGATCGGTCTTTTTTTATGGGACCTGGCCATGTCTTTTGTGGCGGGGACATTCAGAACGTATTTAAGCCCGAGAATGATGCTGGTGACATCGTGGATCGCGGGCATTACGTTAATCGTCTTCGGCTTATATTTCGGCTACCAGGGAATTCATGCACTGATTCGCCCGGCCCGCTGACCGTCAGCGCGTGCGGGCCCTTTTTCTTTTCAACAGCATCGTCACGATTGCGATGATGGCGAGAAACAGCAGGCTGACGAAAAAGCCCGGTCTGCTGTTTTTCTCAAATAGCGTACCTGATACGGCGAATAAAATCAGGATAAGCGCCCCTATAATCTGAATGTTTCCTTTCAGCTTCGGTTTTGTCAGCTTTTTGCTTGAGCACAGAATAAATATCCAATTGTAAAGCAGCATTAAGCTGGCCGCTGTTGTCATATGCTCGTACAGCTGCTTTGGAAGCAAGAGGGACAGAACGATCGAAGCTGCCAGGACGAGGACGGTCAGCCCGAGCGCCGGCCACGACACTTTCGCTTTTTCTTTTTTTGAAAAGCAGGCCGGCGCATCGCCGTTTTTCGCCATCGTTCCCATCAGCGTCGTCACCGCGAATAGGGAAGCTGTCAAAGTTGAGAATCCCGCGATGATGAAAATTCCGTTGAAAATATCCATGATCACATCCAGATGGAACGGTTTAAGCGACGTAATAAACGGGCTGTTCTCTTCAGTAAACGCGCCGATCGGAATCAGGAGCATGGCAAGCCCGATAGAGACGACATAAATCAAAGCAAGCGTGGCCAGCATCAGACTGCCCGATTTGCCCGATTCTTTCGGATCCTTTAAATGGATCGCCATCAGCCCCATCACCTCGATGCCGCCATAGGCGTAAAACGTATAAATCAAACCTGTCCAAAGCCCCATGAAGCCAAACGGAAACACTTCATGAAAACGGTCGGGAAGCTGCGCATCAGGCGTTTCACCGGGAAGCATTCCGCATAAGGCAAGGACTGCAATGATGATAAACATGACAATCGCCGCCGTTTTCAGGACGGCCAGCATGTGTTCCGTTTTTTCAAAGCTGCTCCGCCCCGTGAAAATGATGATCAGTCCGAGAATCGCGTAGATGAAGGCAAACACCCACAGCGGAATTTGTTCAAACCAATGGCGCGTAAAAAGCGAGATCGCGGTTAATTGGCTCCCGATAATCAGCATTTCGGATGACCAGTACACCCAGCCGTTGCTAAAGCCGGCCCAGTCGCCAAACGCCTCCCTTGCATAAGAGCAAAAAGATCCTTCCACAGGATGGTCGGCCGTAAGCTTGGCGAGCTGCTGAAAAACGAGAAACGTTCCGAGTGCAGCGAGAAGAAAAGCGGCTAATACGGAAAAGCCGCTTTTCTTAATGGCGATGCTTGATCCTAGAAAAAATCCCGTTCCAATCGTGCAGCCGACACCGATCATTGACAGCTGCCACCATTTTAAATTTCCTTGTTTTTTCATCGCTTCAACCCCTCTTAATCTAATCGTTATTGTGTCTTCAAGCGCTTTTTTTATTCTTTTGAAAGAAGCGTGTATGCTCCTTCATATTCACTTCAAAACTATAATTGTGCTATAGTTAAATAAGATTTGAATCAAACGGCTCATTCAGTCAAAAGACCATAATAATCAGGAGGAATGACCGATGACTTTGCAGGAAAAAATCATGAAAGAACTGAACGTAAAACCTTCCATTGATCCGAAACAGGAAATTGAAAAAAGGGTCGGATTTTTAAAAAGCTATATGAAAAAAACAGGAGCAAAAGGTTTTGTTCTAGGAATCAGCGGAGGACAGGATTCCTCGCTTGCCGGGAGACTCGCCCAGCTTGCAGTGGAAGAATTGAGGGCTGAAGGCACGGAAGCGGAATTCATCGCGCTTCGGCTTCCGCACGGCGTCCAGCAGGATGAAGATGACGCCCAGCTTGCCCTTCGATTTATCAAGCCTGACAAATCGCTTGCTTTTGACATTGCACCGACGGTGAGCTCGTTTGTCTCTCAGTTCCGCGATGTGACGGGCGAGACGCTTGCAGATTTTCATAAGGGCAATGTAAAGGCAAGGGTGCGGATGATTGCCCAGTATGCAATCGGCGGCCAAAACGGATTATTGGTGATCGGAACGGACCATGCGGCAGAAGCAGTCACCGGCTTTTTCACCAAATATGGGGACGGCGGTGCCGATCTTTTGCCTCTGACAGGGCTGACAAAACGCCAAGGCCGGAGACTTCTCGAGGAGCTCGGGGCACCGGAGCGGCTCTATACGAAATCGCCGACGGCGGATTTGCTTGATGAAAAACCTCAGCAGGCTGACGAAACAGAGCTCGGGCTCACATATGAAGATATCGACGACTACCTTGAAGGGAAAACCGTATCAAGCGATGTGGCCGAAGCGATTGAAAAACGCTACAAATCGTCAGAGCACAAACGCCAGGTGCCTGCTTCAATGTTTGACGACTGGTGGAAATAAAGAAGGAAAGAGGCTGCAAAGAACTCAGCCTCTTTTGTATATTCAGTTTCTGTCCCGGGCTTCTTCTATTTCATTAAAATCAGATTTGTCATATACTGAATATAATTGTTGATTCCTTTAGACGAGGAGGAGTAAAGCCTGGAGATGAATGTCAAAAGATCCACCCCTGTGGGAGAAAAAAACATCGTGCTGATCGGATTTATGGGCGTCGGCAAAACGACGATCGGCAAGCTGGCAGCCAAAAAACTGTGCCGCGATTTTATTGATATTGACCAAGAAATTGAAAAAGACCTTCAGATGAGCATTCCCGAAATGTTTAAACAAAAAGGGGAGGCATTTTTTCGGAAGACGGAAAAAGAATATATTGTTCAAATGTGTGAACATAAAAAGAGCAAAATCGTTTCTCTTGGCGGCGGTTCTTTTCTGCAGGAGGACATTAGAAAGAAATGCCTTGAACACTGCTTCGTCATTTTCCTTGATTTAACGTGGGAGAATTGGAAGCAGCGGATAGATTTGCTGCTTGAAAACAGGCCGATTCTTCACAATCGCTCAATCGAACAAGTAAAACAGCTGTTCAATGAAAGAAAGAGCATTTATGCCTTCCACCACCTAAGAATTGAAACAGACAATCTTTCCGCCGAAGAAGTCGCCGACTGTATTGCAGACAAGCTGAAGCCGGACAGTGAGCTTTGTCAGCCTTAAACAAACGTTTAATTAAGCTTGGGTTTTCTGCCAAAAATGTTTGAAAACAGTCGTATATTGAAGTGTTGCAAAAAGGGCACATATCATCGGCGCAAGATGTATCACGCATTAAATTGTTGAAAAAGGATAGATGAACAGGCGGGAAGATCTGTTTTCATCTATCCTTTTTAACAACATTTGGAGTCGTGTAACGCAGCGCATGCATTAACTGCCCTTTTAGTTCAGTGATTTTTATGTGTCTCAATTTCTTCAATTGAATGTTGGGGCAATTCATGTCAGACATTAATTCATCTTTTTGTTACTTCAAAAAGGCAAACTACACCCTCCACGTTTTTCTTTGAACCGTTTTCGCTAATGTAGCAGTGACGATTGCGGTTGTATGATAATCAGAAAAAGTAGGTAATGATGATATTTTTACCTTCTCTTTGTTGTCAGCTATTCCTTTTACCTCAACAGCAAGAAAAGCATGTTCATTTTTGCCGGGATTATGTTTTACTCCCTTAGACCAATCGTCCTGCCGGAACTGCGTATGGCTGTGCGTATTAAAGGCGCTGTTTGAAATGACGGAGGAATCACTTTAATGGCCGGAAACTCCGCTCATGTAATCGCGGGTAAAAGTTCTAAATAGAAATCAATTGTCAAAGAAGTCGTTTATTCATCTCTTTGAACTTATAATAAATGTAACAAGAAAACATAGACGGGCGGTGCACCTATCTTGAAACAGCGAATTCAAGAAGAACTGAAAAACATTGAAGCTACATACGGCGTCAAAATCCTTTATGCAGTAGAATCCGGAAGCAGGGCCTGGGGGTTTCCGTCGCAAGACAGCGATTATGACGTCAGATTTATTTATATTCATCAAAAGGACTGGTATCTTTCCATAGACGAAAAGCGCGATGTCATCGAGCTGCCGATTAATGATTTGCTCGATATCAGCGGCTGGGAACTGACAAAAGCCTTAAGGCTCTTCCGGAAATCAAACCCCCCGCTGCTTGAATGGCTGTCTTCAGGAATGATCTATTATGAAGCTTATTCTTTAGCGGAAAAAATGAGGAAGCTTAAGTTGAGGGCTTTTTCGCCGGCATCCTGCATGTATCATTATTTAAATATGGCTTCAGGAAACTTCCGCCACTATCTGGAGAGGGAACAGGTTAAGGTCAAAAAGTATTTTTACGTTCTTCGCCCCATTCTGGCATGCCGGTGGATTGAGAATCATCAAACGGTTCCGCCGATTGAGTTTCCGGTGCTGCTTGAGGAGCTCGTTGAAGATGGACCGCTTAAAACGGAAATCGGCCGTCTGCTTGACCGAAAAAAGAAAGGGGAGGAATTCCTTCTTGAGCCTAAAAATCCCATCATTCACGATTTCATTGAGAAAGAACTTGAGAGGCTGAAGCCGGCGGCGAAGTCGTTTAAAATCAGCCGTGAAGACTTGACACCAGAGCTTGACAAGCTGTTCAGAGAAACGCTTGACGAGGTGTGGGCATAATATATATTCCCTTTAAGAAATGTCTTAAAGGGTTTTTTCTTTGTTTCTCGCGGGAAATGGTTCAGTAAAAGAGAAAGCGTTTTCAATATTTTTCTAATTCTATTGTCGTATAGCTTTATAATTTGTAGGTTAAAAGTTTCTCTTATGATGCAGGCAGATGTCAAACATTGTGGAAAAAACACAAAAATCGTCAGCTTTTTTGTTTTTTCGAAATATTGTGAATCAGCCATCAGCTCTTATAAAATTAAGAATATAAAGACATATTTCATGAGATGGCGGGGTGTGATAATGGAAGTGATCACAAGAGACTTTTTTTTATTCTTATCGAAAAGCAGCATCCTGAATCGTCTGGCGAGAAATTGGGGAAGTTCCATCGCAACCGGAAAAATTATCGGAGGAAAGGATTTCGAATCTTCGATACCGATTATCAGAGGGCTGAATGAGCAGGGGCTGACGGTTACCGTCGATCATTTAGGCGAGTTTGTGGACAGCAGGGAAGTGGCGAGGGAGCGTACTCAGGAATGCATTCGGGCTATTCAAACGATCGCCCAGGAAAAGCTTGAGTCGCACGTATCCTTAAAGATGACTTCGCTGGGGCTCGATATCGACCTTGATCTTGTCAGGGAAAACATGACCAGCATTCTGGATACCGCGGAACAGCACCAGGTGATGGTGACGATCGATATGGAAGACGAAGTTCGCTGTCAAAAGACGCTCGATCTGTTTAAGGAGTTCAGACAGAGGTACGAATACGTCAGCACCGTGTTACAGGCTTATTTGTACCGGACGGAACGCGACATGGAGGAGCTCAACCAGTACAATCCGTTTTTCCGTCTTGTAAAAGGGGCCTACAAGGAATCGCCTGAGGTGGCATATCCGGATAAGAAGGATGTTGATGAAAATTACAAAAAGCTCATTAAAAAGCAGCTGCTTAGCGGCCATTATACAGCCATCGCAACTCATGACGACAAGATGATCCAATTCACCAAAGACATTGTGAATGAGCACAACATCGGAAAGGACCGCTTCGAGTTTCAAATGCTGTACGGCATGCGCAATAAAACCCAGCTTGAACTGGTGAAAGAAGGCTACAACATGCGCGTGTACCTTCCGTACGGAGATGACTGGTACGGCTACTTCATGAGGCGGCTTGCCGAGCGGCCTGCCAACATCGCTTTCGCATTTAAGGGAATGACCAAGAAATAAAACGATAAAAAGGGGAGAATGAGAATGACAACACCTTACAAACACGAACCATTTACAGATTTCGGGAAAGAAGAAAACCGGGCGGCGTTTCAACAAGCATTGGATAAGGTAAATGAATGGATGGGTCAATCATACCCTCTTATTATCGATGGGGAACGAATCGAGACTGAAGACAAAATCGTTTCGGTCAACCCGGCAAAGAAAGAAGAAGTCGTCGGTAAGGTATCAAAAGCGACTCAGGATCATGCCGAGAAAGCCATTCAAGCGGCGGCAAAAGCGTTTGAAACGTGGAGATACACCGATCCTGCGGAAAGAGCGGCTGTACTATTCCGTGCGGCAGCAAAGGTGCGCCGCAATAAGTATGAATTTTCGGCGCTTTTGGTCAAAGAAGCCGGCAAACCGTGGAATGAGGCTGATGCGGATACGGCTGAAGCCATCGACTTTATGGAATACTACGCGCGGCAAATGCTTGAGCTTGCAAAAGGAAAGCCTGTCAACAGCCGTGAAGGCGAACGAAATCAATACGTGTATACGCCGACCGGCGTAACGGTCGTCATCCCGCCTTGGAACTTCCTGTTTGCGATCATGGCGGGAACAACGGTGGCGCCGATCGTTACGGGAAACACGGTAGTGCTGAAGCCGGCAAGCGCGGCGCCTGTCATTGCCGCGAGGTTCGTCGAAGTGCTTGAAGAAGCGGGTCTTCCGAAAGGGGTCGTGAACTATGTTCCGGGAAGCGGCGCTGAGGTCGGAGACTACCTCGTTGATCATCCGACAACAAGCCTGATCACATTTACCGGCTCAAGGGAAGTCGGAACGCGCATTTATGAACGTGCGGCAAAGGTTCATCCGGGACAGACCCATCTCAAACGGGTGATCGCGGAAATGGGCGGAAAAGACACGGTTGTCGTTGATGAGGACTGTGACATCGAATTGGCGGCGCAATCGATTTTCACATCCGCTTTCGGCTTTGCCGGCCAAAAATGTTCAGCCGGTTCGCGTGCCGTCGTTCACGAAAAAGTGTATGACGAGGTGCTCAAACGCGTCATCGAAATCACGGAGTCGAAAAAAGTGGGCGCTCCGGACAGTGCGGATGTTTACATGGGACCTGTCATCGATCAGGCGTCATATAACAAAATCATGGAATATATCGAGATTGGAAAACAAGAAGGCCGCCTTGTCAGCGGAGGAAACGGCGATGATTCAAAAGGGTATTTCATCGATCCGACTATCTTCGCCGATTTGGACCCGAAAGCCCGCTTGATGCAGGAAGAGATCTTCGGCCCGGTCGTTGCCTTTTCGAAAGTAAGCAGCTTTGACGAGGCACTCGAAGTTGCCAATAATACGGAATACGGACTGACAGGAGCTGTCATTACAAACAATCGCGATCATATCAACAGGGCAAAACAGGAGTTCCATGTAGGGAACCTGTATTTTAACCGAAATTGTACAGGCGCGATCGTCGGCTACCATCCGTTTGGCGGATTTAAAATGTCAGGAACGGATTCAAAGGCAGGCGGACCGGATTATCTGGCGCTTCACATGCAGGCGAAGACGATCAGCGAAATGTTTTAATCGGCAAACAATCGGGGGGAGAGAAGGCAGTCTTTAAAGGCTGCCTTCAAAAAAGAAAAGAGAAGTCGAAAAATTTAGAAAAAACGGCATCCTGGGGGGATTCTTATCCAAAACGTACAATTGATCATTTCAATCGCGATTTATATGATCGGCATGCTTCTGATCGGATATTATGCGTATAAACGGACATCAAATCTGACGGATTACATGCTCGGCGGACGCACGCTTGGCCCGGCGGTCACGGCGCTCAGCGCGGGTGCATCCGATATGAGCGGGTGGCTGATGATGGGCTTGCCGGGTGCGATGTTCGCCACCGGCTTAAGCGGTGCGTGGATCGTCATCGGTCTTGTACTCGGTGCATGGGCAAACTGGCTTTATGTCGCGCCCCGGTTAAGGAGCTATACCGAAGCCGCCGGCAATTCGATTACGATTCCGTCATTTTTGGAAAACCGCTTTGCCGACAACACGAAAATTCTCCGCATCTTTTCCAGCATCGTCATTATTACGTTTTTCACGTTTTATGTATCATCCGGAATGGTGTCCGGCGGTGTTTTATTTAACAGCATTTTGCACCTGGATTACCATACCGGCTTATGGATCGTTTCGGCCGTTGTCATATGCTACACGCTGTTCGGCGGATTTTTGGCCGTAAGCTGGACGGACTTCGTACAAGGAATCATCATGTTTGCCGCATTGATTCTCGTTCCGGTTGTGACGCTCATACAAGCCGGCGGACCTGCCGAAGCCTTTACGGAAATCCGCTCGATTGATCCCGATCTTCTCAACGTATTTAAAGGGACGAGCGTTCTGGGCATTATTTCTATGTTTGCATGGGGGCTCGGCTATTTTGGCCAGCCGCATATCATCGTGCGTTTTATGGCAATTTCCTCAGTAAAGGAAATCAAAAAAGCGCGCCGGATCGGCATGGGCTGGATGATATTTTCAACCGCTGGCGCATTGCTGACGGGGCTGATCGGCCTTGCATATTACTCCAAAAAAGGTCTTCACCTCGACGATCCGGAAACGATATTCATTCAATTAGGCAATATTCTGTTCCATCCGATCATTACCGGCTTTTTAATTTCGGCCATTTTAGCCGCGATTATGAGCACGATTTCCTCCCAGCTTCTTGTTACTTCAAGCTCTTTAACCGAAGATTTGTATAAAACGATTTTCAAACGCTCCGCCTCTGATAAAGAACTGGTCTTCTTCGGCCGTCTGTCCGTTCTGGTCGTTTCGATTATCGCCCTGTGGCTCGGCTGGTCAAAAGACAATTCAATTTTGGGATTAGTCAGCTACGCTTGGGCGGGATTCGGCTCTTCATTCGGCCCGGTCGTTATTTTAAGCTTATATTGGAAGCGGATGACGAAATGGGGTGCGCTTGCCGGTATCATTGCCGGAGCCGTCACAGTCGTGATTTGGGCGGCAGCGGGCCTTTCCGGTTTTCTATACGAAATGATACCGGGGTTCGCAGTAAGCCTGTTATCCGTGTATGTAGTCAGCATCGTGACGTCAAAGCCGAATCAGCACGTTGCCGACCAATTCGAAAATATCAATATGTGATTCTGGATCCTAGCCTCTGTCCTTTGGGCAGGGGCTGCTCGAATGTCAAAAAGTATATCTATACAAGAATGCAAAGGAGAAGTATGATTAAGTTAAAAACGGGTAGGAGAAAGGATATGGAAGAGCTATTAGAACAAGTTGTTTCTCTTTCAGACATCAACCAGATCATTGATTTTATCAGCGATGAGCTGAAAAAACCGGTCATACTGGAAAGCGCGGATTTTTTCCTATTAGCTTATAATTCGTATTACATTAACCACTTTGACGCAGCGAATCAACAAACGATTTTCTCCAAAAAATGTCCGCTTTCGATTTTTGAGAAATTTGTCGAAGAAGGGATCATAGATCAATTGAAAACCATTCCGACTCCTTTTCGGGTGAAGCAGATTGAAGAGATCGGACTGAATCAGCGGGTGGTCGTCAGCGCCAAACATAAAAACGAGATTATGGGCTACATTTGGATTCAGGAGATCGAAAACGAGCTGTCTGATGAAGAACTCGACTTTCTATATCAAGCTTCCTTTCATGTCGGAAAGATCATTTACAGACAGAAACGGCTGAAGCAGGAAAAAGAGGAGCAGGCGGAAGAGCTCTACAGGCAGGCGCTCCACGAACAGTTTCAAACGGAAAAAGAGCTTCAGCGGGTTCTAAGCTTTATTGACTCTTTTCCGGAAATCGAACGGACGATCACGAGAACAGAGTGGTTTTAACGTAGAGGTGGTATGGACATGAGTATGAGAGCTACCCGTGTGGGTGAACAGATGAAAAAAGAACTTGGCGACATTATCGGAAGAAAGCTGAAAGACCCGAGAATCGGGTTCTTAACGGTTACCGATGTCAGCGTCTCCGGCGACTTGCAAATCGCCAAGGTGTACATTTCCGTTCTTGGCGATGAAAAGAAAAGAGAAGAGACGCTAAAAGGCCTTGCAAAAGCGAAGGGCTTTATCCGGTCCGAATTGGGGAATCGGATCAGGCTCCGCAAAACACCTGAAATCCAGTTTGAATTCGATGAATCAATCGATTACGGAAACCGCATCGAAACATTGATCCATGAACTGCATTCAGACAAAGAAGAATAAACAGCTGAAAAAGAGGATAGGCGGTTTTTTAACCGCCTGTCCTTTTTAGCTGAAATGAGAAAGGAGCGGATGTTTGCATGTACAACGGAGTCCTGCTTTTACATAAACCGGTCGGGATGACCTCCCATGACTGCGTCATGAAGATCCGCAAAATGCTAAAAACAAAAAAAGTCGGTCATACAGGGACGCTTGATCCCGAGGTGTCAGGCGTTCTCCCAATCTGTATCGGCAGGGCGACCAAAATCGTTGAATACTTGACGGAGAAATCAAAAACGTACGATGCCGAGGTTACGCTTGGCTTTTCAACGACGACAGAGGATCAGACGGGGGAGATCACCGAAAGAAAGCCGGTCGGCACTCCGCCTGATGAAGAAGCGGTGAGGAGCGTCCTTAAAAGCCTTGAAGGCAGAATCGAACAAGTGCCGCCGATGTATTCGGCAGTCAAAGTAGGCGGCAAAAAACTGTATGAATATGCAAGAGCGGGGATCGAGGTTGAAAGGCCGAAGCGCACCGTCACCATTCATCATATCGAACTGACCTCTGGAGTCGCGGGAGAAGAGGATACGGCCCGGTTCAGGTTTACTGTGACATGTTCCAAAGGCACTTATGTCAGGACTCTGGCGGTCACTATCGGCGAAAAGCTCGGGCTTCCGGCCCATATGTCCCATCTGATCAGGACGGCTTCAGGCAATTTTTCGCTTGAGGAGTGCCTGACGTTTGAAGAGATTGAGGATCACATCGCAAACGGCACATTGTCCGGGCAGCTCGTCCCGATCGAGCGTGCGCTTGATCATTTGCCGAAATGGATAATTAGTGATACATTAGCTAAGAAAGTGGAAAATGGCGCAGTGCTTGAAACACCCGCGGGCTTAACACACTTGACCGGCGAAGACCGCCTGGCGGTTTTCACGGAAGACGGCCGTTGTATTGCCGTTTATTTTCCTCATCCTGCAAAGCCGGGACTGTTAAAGCCTGCAAAAGTACTCGTGCAAAAAAGCGAACAATAAGAAAAGGTGACCGTTCTTGAAGACGATACATATTTCTCATCCGCACGACCTGAAGCGTGAGGACTTTCCAAAATCAGTTATGGCACTAGGTTATTTTGACGGTGTTCACCTGGGGCATCAGCAAGTGATTCGGACGGCTGAAACAATCGCAAAGAGAGAAGGAGCGAAAACGTCCGTGATGACGTTTCACCCTCATCCTTCGGCCGTGTTGAAAAAAGGCTCAGAGCCTAAAGACTTAATTACGCCTTTAAGCGAAAAGATCAGTATCATCGAAGGGTTGGGGGCCGATTATTTATATATCGTGGAATTCAGCCCCGAATTTGCTTCCCTTTCGCCTGAAGAATTTATCGAGCAATATATTCTCGGTTTTAATGTATGTCATGTCGTGGCAGGCTTTGATTTTACTTTCGGGAAATTTGGAAAAGGCACGATGGGAAACTTCCAGGAATTTGCCAAAGGCCGCGTGAGAGGTACTTGTGTCGCCAAATATTCCAATCAGGATCAAAAGGTGAGTTCGACACGGATCCGCACCGTCATCGGGGCAGGCGACGTAGAGTATGCCGCTGAATTGCTCGGAAGACCGTACTATGTCAAAGGCATCGTGATTCACGGTGATAAAAGGGGCCGGACGATCGGTTTTCCGACTGCCAATATCGGGCTTTCCGACGCGTACATCGTGCCGCCGACAGGCGTATATGCCGTCAAAGCGGAAATCGGCGGGACGTCGTACAACGGAGTCTGCAATGTCGGATACAAGCCGACGTTTTACGAAAAACGCCCTGACCAGCCTTCGATCGAAGTGAACTTATTTGACTTTAACCGGGAGATATACGGAACTGATATAAAAGTCGAGTGGTACAGACGCTTGAGAAGCGAGAAAAAATTCGGCAGCGTGGACGAACTGGTCGCACAAATTTCGAAAGACAGGGAAGAAGCGATCCGCTTTTTTCAAGAAGCGAAGCTGACCGAAATTTAACAGGTATAAAAACAGCGGACATCCGTCAACAATGATGATGAAAATGAAACATACGGCAAAGTTTCTCATAAATGCCTTGCATCAGGCCGGTCTTTCTAGTATCATATTGTCTGTAGCTTTAAAACCGATCACTTGGCAAATCGATTCACCGGCGTTTGCTAGGTAACCGGGGCTAATAACATTTGGAGGTGAAACAGGATGGCAATTACTCAAGAACGTAAAAACCAACTCATCAATGAGTTCAAAACACACGAATCTGACACGGGATCACCGGAGGTTCAGATCGCTATCCTAACTGATCAAATCAACAACCTGAACGAGCATTTGCGCGTTCATAAGAAAGACCATCACTCACGTCGCGGTCTTCTTAAAATGGTAGGTAAACGTCGTAATCTTCTTACGTATCTTCGTAACAAAGACGTAACTCGTTACCGTGAGTTGATCAACAAACTAGGATTACGTCGATAATCGTAAAAAGCGGGAGGATTCCCGCTTTTTTATCGTATAAAAACGAATATCCGGCAACTCCAAAACACGTGGTTCATATATATGATCTTAATTAACTGATTCGATCTCTACATAGCACTTTGCCATTGATATGTTCAATTCATTTCGTTCATAATAGGAGTAACGTAAAAACTATCCGAAGAGAGGAGTTCATATAAGAATGGGACAAGAGAAACACGTCTTTTCCATAGATTGGGCCGGCCGAAAACTGACCGTTGAAACCGGCCAGCTTGCAAAACAAGCAAACGGAGCCGTTCTGATCCGTTATGGAGATACTGCGGTTCTAAGCACAGCAACGGCTTCAAAAGAGCCTAAAACCGTAGATTTCTTCCCTTTAACCGTGAATTACGAAGAAAGGCTTTATGCTGTCGGAAAAATTCCGGGCGGTTTTATTAAAAGAGAGGGCAGACCGAGCGAAAAAGCAATCCTGGCCAGCCGATTGATCGACCGTCCGATCCGTCCGCTGTTCGCCGACGGTTTCCGCAACGAAGTTCAAGTCGTCAGCATCGTGATGAGCGTTGATCAGGACTGTTCGTCAGAAATGGCGGCAATGTTCGGTTCATCCCTTGCGCTGTCGATTTCTGATATTCCGTTTGAAGGACCGATCGCCGGTGTTACAGTGGGCCGGGTCGACAACGAATTCATTATCAATCCGACGCTTGAGCAGCTTGAAAAAAGCGACATTCATTTAGTCGTGGCCGGAACGAAGGATGCCATCAACATGGTGGAAGCCGGAGCAGACGAAGTTCCCGAGGAGATCATGCTTGAAGCGATCATGTTCGGTCATGAGGAAATCAAACGCTTAATCGCATTCCAGGAAGAAATCGTCGCCGTCGTCGGAAAAGAAAAATCAGAAGTCACTCTGTATGAGATCGATTCCGATCTGAAAGAAAAAGTGAAAGCCATGGCTGAAAGCGATCTGTTAAAAGCCATCCAGGTTCACGAAAAACACGCGCGCGAAGACGCGATCAACGAAGTAAAAAAAGAAGTTGCAGCAAAATTTGAAGAAGAAGAGCATGATGAAGAAACGCTGAAACAGGTGAACGACATTTTGTCACAGCTTGTGAAAAATGAAGTGCGCCGCCTGATCACGGAAGAAAAGGTTCGTCCGGACGGCCGGGGCGTCGATGAGATCCGCCCGCTTTCCTCAGAGGTCGGACTGCTTCCGAGAACGCACGGTTCCGGCCTGTTCACGCGCGGACAGACGCAGGCGCTCAGCATCTGTACGCTGGGTGCGCTCGGCGATGTTCAAATTTTGGACGGTCTCGGTGTAGAAGAATCAAAACGCTTCATGCACCACTACAACTTCCCGCAGTTCAGCGTCGGGGAAACAGGACCGATGCGCGGACCGGGGCGCCGCGAAATCGGACACGGAGCCCTCGGAGAACGGGCGCTTGAACCGATTGTTCCGTCTGAAAAAGACTTTCCGTACACCATCCGCCTTGTCTCTGAAGTACTTGAATCAAACGGTTCGACTTCCCAGGCCAGCATTTGCGCAAGCACGCTGGCGATGATGGACGCAGGGGTGCCGATCAAAGCGCCGGTTGCCGGAATCGCCATGGGGCTTGTCAAATCCGGCGACAACTACACGGTCTTAACCGATATTCAAGGTATGGAAGATCACCTCGGAGATATGGACTTTAAGGTTGCGGGAACGTCTAAAGGCGTCACAGCCCTGCAAATGGATATTAAAATTGCCGGTCTCTCAAGAGAAATCTTGGATGAAGCGCTTCAGCAGGCGAAAAAAGGCAGAATGGAAATCCTTGATAGCATGCTGAACACATTGGCTGAATCGAGAAAAGAGCTGTCTCCATACGCACCGAAAATCTTGACGATGACGATTAATCCGGATAAGATCCGCGATGTTATCGGACCAAGCGGAAAACAAATCAATAAAATCATTGAAGACACAGGCGTTAAAATCGATATCGAACAAGATGGCACGATCTTTATTTCTTCAACAGATGAAAGCATGAACCAAAAAGCGAAGAAAATCATTGAAGACCTTGTCAGAGAAGTTGAAGTCGGACAGCTTTACCTAGGTAAAGTCAAACGGATTGAAAAATTCGGCGCTTTCGTCGAGCTCTTCAGCGGAAAAGACGGTCTCGTTCATATTTCAGAGCTTGCGCTTGAACGTGTCGGAAAAGTTGAAGACGTCGTGAAAATAGGCGACGAAATCCTTGTCAAAGTAACAGAAATCGATAAGCAGGGACGTGTCAACTTATCAAGAAAAGCAGTACTCCGCGAACAGAAGGAAAAGGAAGAACAAAAGTCTTAAAACGGTGTCCGTCTTGCTTCTGTTAAGCTGAAAAAACGAAAAAGGAAGCCTGGGGGACCCGGCTTCTTTGTTTTAAGCAAAATTGTTTCCAAAAACCGCTCCAGTTCTATCTTGTCCTTTTCCCACATATTTTGTGGGGAAGGGAGGAAATACAATTGAAAAGAAAATTCGTTCCGTTTGCCGTTTTTTTCTTTTTATTGCTTGTATCATATCAGGTCATGAATCATCCGTACTCACTAGATTACATAGATGCAATGACAAAGGACGCGGCTACCGTTGCCGCCCAAAAGGACGAACTGTATCAGGAACTGCTTCAAAAAGCTCCTGAATATGAAGTGAAAGCCCAAAATGCAAAAATCGATAGAATTTGGAAAGCGATGCCCGGCTATAATGGGTTAAAGGTAAATATCGAAAAATCGTACAAAAAGATGAAGCGTTCAGGCACATTCGATGAAAAGCTTCTCGTCTATGACCAGGTCAAACCGGAGGTCCGCCTTGAGTCTTTGAAGCCTGAACCGATCTACCGCGGGCATCCCGACAAACCGATGGTCTCGTTCCTTATCAATGTCGCCTGGGGAAATGAGCACTTAACAAAGATGCTTCCTGTTTTGAAAGAGAACGATGTGAAAGCCACTTTTTTTCTCGAGGGCAGATGGGTGAAAAATCATCCTGAGCTGGCGAAAACCATTGTAAGAGACGGGCACGAAATCGGAAACCATTCATACAATCATCCCGATATGAGCAAACTGACGAGTGAACGCATTTCGGAACAGCTGCGGCTGACGAACCGGCAAATCAAAGAAACGATTGGCGTTGAGCCGAAATGGTTTGCTCCGCCGAGCGGAAGCTTTCGCAAAGAAGTTGTAGATCAGGCCCGCAAGATGGGAATGGGAACGGTGATGTGGACAGTTGATACGATCGATTGGCAGAAGCCGCAGCCGGCCGTCTTGCAGCATCGGGTATTAAGCAAAGTACATAACGGCGCCATGATTTTAATGCATCCGACAGATCCAACCGCCAAAAGCCTCGGAATCTTGATTCAGAAGCTGAAAGAAAAAGGCTATCATATCGGAACTGTCTCACAGCTGCTGAACGAAAAAAGGCTTGCGGTAAAATAGATGCTCAGGGCCCGTTCTTTGAATAGGAGGAACAGATTTGATAAAACGGTATACTTGTCAAAATGGGGTAAGAATTGTACTCGAGAACAATCCCACTGTCCGGTCCGTCGCGATCGGGGTTTGGATCGGAACCGGATCAAGACACGAAACACCGGAAATTAACGGCATTTCGCATTTTTTGGAGCACATGTTTTTTAAAGGGACAAAAACGCGTACGGCCAGAGACATCGCCGAGTCGTTTGACAGAATCGGGGGACAGGTCAATGCGTTTACCTCAAAGGAGTATACGTGCTATTATGCCAAAGTTCTTGATGAGCATGCGAGCTATGCATTGGAAGTGCTCTCAGACATGTTCTTTCATTCAGCTTTTGACGAAGAAGAATTAAAAAAAGAAAAAAACGTCGTTTACGAAGAAATTAAAATGTATGAAGACACGCCTGACGACATCGTCCACGATCTGCTCAGCAAAGCGTCGTACGGAGGGCATTCCCTCGCCTATCCGATTCTCGGAACAGAGGAAACGCTTGCCACGTTTGACGGGGATGCCTTGAGAGGGTATATGGACGAATATTACACGCCTGACCGCGTCGTGATTTCGATTGCCGGGAATGTTTCTGACAGCTTTATTAAAGAAGCCGAAAAGCATTTTGGCTCATATGAGGCAAAAGGAAGAAGAACGGGAACGAGTAAACCGGAATTCCGGCATGAAAAAATGGCGCGGAAAAAAGAAACCGAACAGGCTCATCTCTGCCTCGGCTTCAACGGCCTGGAAGCCGGCCATCCAGAGATTTACGATTTGATCGTGCTCAACAACATCCTCGGAGGAAGCATGAGCAGCCGCCTTTTTCAGGATGTCCGCGAAGATAAAGGGCTCGCCTATTCCGTATACAGCTACCACAGCTCGTACGAAGACAGCGGAATGATGACCATTTACGCCGGAACAGGCGCGGGTCAGCTTCAGCTTCTTTCGGATACGATCCATGAAACGCTTCGCGTTTTAAAAACAGAGGGCATCACGCCGAAAGAACTTGAAAACAGCAAAGAGCAGATGAAAGGCAGCCTGATGCTGAGCCTTGAAAGCACAAACAGCAAAATGAGCCGCAACGGCAAAAACGAGCTGTTACTTGGAAGGCACCGGACGCTTGATGAAATCATCGAAAAGCTGAATGCCGTTAACCTGGACCGGGTTAACAGCCTCGCGAACCGCATTTTTACCGATGATTTTTCAACGGCCTTAATCAGCCCGACCGGAGAGCTGCCGAAGTAATATATGCCTGAAAAACATGCCTGTTTAAAAGTGCAGGCATGTTTTTTGTTTGGAGAACATACATCATTACAAAAGGGGGGTTTTTCGATGAGGCTCAGTGAACTATCCGGAAAGGAAATCGTGGATGTCAAGCGGGCCGAGCGCCTCGGCATTTTAGGACAGACCGACCTTGAAATCAATGAACAGGACGGACAGATTACCGCTCTTATCATCCCGTCGGTCAAATGGTTCGGCTTTAGAAAACAGGGGAATGACATCAGAGTGCCCTGGAAGCAGATCCGCAAGATCGGATCTGACATGATCATTCTCGACGTTCCGGAAGAACTCGGGAATCACGACGAATAAACTTCTTTTTCATAATGCAAGAACCGGCCCGGCTCCTCAAGCCGGGTTTTTTTATTGCCTTGAGATCACCCGGAATATTTCAATTCACCGCCATTTCCTTTTTTTCATATGATGACATTAGCTTATGAATTAGATCCTTGTCAAAAAGAAGGTGAATATAAAGCCATGTTAACCGGATTGACGATTGCAATCATCGGCGGTGATGCGAGGCAGCTTGAAATCATCCGCAAGCTGACCGAACAGGATGCACAGGTGTTTCTGGTCGGTTTTGACCAGCTTGACCACGGATTTACGGGCGCCACCAAATTAAAATTAGGCGAACTCGACTTCGGAGCGGTAGACAGCATCGTTCTGCCTGTATCAGGAACATCGGCAGACGGCGCGGTTGCCACCGTTTTCTCGAATGAAGAAGTTGTGCTAATGCAGGAGCATTTGGAAAAAACAAAGCCTCATTGCACGATCTATTCAGGTATATCAAACGATTATTTAGAAGGTATCGCCAAGGGATCAAACCGCCGGCTCATCAAGCTTTTTGAAAGAGACGATATCGCGATTTACAACTCGATACCTACAGTTGAAGGGGCCATTATGATGGCTATCCAGCACACCGATTATACGATTCACGGCTCAAACGTCATGGTTCTCGGACTCGGACGGACCGGCATGAGCATCAGCCGGGCGTTTTCCGCTCTCGGAGCCCGCGTCAAAGTCGGCGCGAGAGCCTCGGCACACCTTGCCAGAATCATGGAGATGGGCCTCACTCCTTTTCACATACATGAACTTGGGGAGCACGTCGAAGATACCGATATTTGCATCAATACCATTCCAAGTCTCATTCTCGATCACGCCGTCCTATCCCGAATGACACCCAGAACATTGATTCTCGATTTGGCGACCCGCCCGGGGGGCACCGACTTCGAATTTGCCGAAAAACAGGGCATCAAAGCGCTGCTTGCGCCGGGTCTTCCGGGTATTGTCGCTCCTAAAACGGCGGGTCAGATCATCGCCAACGTTTTGTGCAATCTTTTATCACCATCAACAACCGATTGAAGGGGGCTGTCATAATGTCGATCAAGGGAAAAAGAATCGGATTTGGCCTTACGGGTTCTCACTGTACGTATGATGCCGTTTTTCCGCAAATCGAAAAGCTCGTCGATCAAGGAGCAGAGGTCAGGCCGATCGTGACGACAACGGTAAAATCGACGGACACACGCTTTGGAGAAGGGGAAGAATGGGTTAGGAAAATCGAAGAGCTCACGGGTTTTGAAGTTATCGATTCCATACCGAAAGCGGAGCCCCTCGGACCGAAAACACCGCTTGACTGCATGGTGATTGCGCCGCTGACGGGAAATTCGCTGAGCAAGCTCGCAAACGCGATGACGGACTCGTCTGTCATTTATCATACCCCCAAAAGAAAGAACCCCTATTTTACAAGGGTTCTCAAGTTTTTATTGGTTAAAGCTTTATACTTAAAATAAGGGACAATCCTAAATTTTGAAGGCCGTGTGCCTCTTCCTTTTTCAATAATTTCAATCTCCACATGATCAAAAATTGTTCTTAAATACTCATTCTTTATCGTTTTTTCAGTTTGCTCCATATAAGCTTCTCTAAATGTTTTCATGTTTTCTTTTATGGTTGGTATTGATTCATTCTTGGTCAATACAGGAGCTTGCTCTAACTCGCTCTTCGCTTTTTTAAGTTCTTCTCTTTCTTTATCAATAACAGCTTTTCGTTGAAGAAAAATTTCATCAGTATAAATTCCTTGCTCAAATTTTTCAAAAATAAAGGATTCTCGACTCTTTAGCTCCTTTTCTTTTTGTTCAATTTGCTGTAGCATCCTTTCTTGCGTCTGTGAGCCATCTGCATTTTTTTGCTCATTAATCTGAGCCTCAAAAAAGATTTTAAGCTGATCCTCATCCATGCTTTCAATATTTTTTAATACTTCCAAGATTGCTTCTTCAACATCACGATATTTAACGCTCATGCAGCGTTCTTTTTGACATTTTAGGAACTCTTTAATATAAATACTCTCAGAGCCATCTTTTTTCTTATATCTATGCTTACCACAATTTCTCACAAGCTTTCCTCCACAAACCGAACAAGTGCATACACTAGCGAGTTCACATGGATCAAAATCAAGAGGATTGTGGGGTGCTATAGGCTTATTTTTTATTTTTGTTTGTACTTTTTCAAATTTTCCCTTCTCTATAATTGCTGGATGAGCATCCTCAACAACAATATGCTCATTTTCAGGTCTAGGGATTCTTTGCCCTTTCTTATTTCTTTCATGGGTTCTAAATCTGATCGTACCTATATAAAGATCGTTTTCAAGTACCCGCTTTACATAAAAATAACTCCATGCTTTCTTTCCTCTGGGAGTGGGAATGCCCATTTTAGTTAAATGCGTTGCTATTGCTGTATAACTCATATCAACGCCATTTAAGCCATATAGAAATAAATCATAAATCATTATAATGACTTTTGCTTGCTCTTCGTTTATTTCAAGATTCCTTGTGTTTTTATTGTATCGATATCCATATGGGGCTTTCCCTGCTACCCATTTTCCTTGTGCGGCATAAGTATATCTTGCTCCAGTCAAACGTTCTCTAATCAGCTCGTATTCTTCTCTAGCTAAGAACAACTCAAATCTAATTTGTTTCATGTCCATTACGTTTCTTGGATCAAATACTTTGTATGGAGTTATTATAGGAATTCGCTTTTCTGTTATAAGCTCAATAATCCTACCAGCATCAGAATAACTCCCCCTGCTTAAACGTGCTAACTCTTTAACGGCTATTGCTTGATATTTCCCGTTTTCGAGGTCTTTGAGGCATTCTTGAAAAACAGGGCGACCATCTATGCTTTCACCTGAACCAATTTCTGATTTTAATTCATAAGGAAGTTCTATGGACATTAAAACATTGTTCATCAATTTAGTTTGTTCGGCTAATGTATCCTCTCCTGTTCGTTTTTCTCGCTCAATATCCTGTCTGGATTTCCTTATATAACCCAGTATATTAGAGACATTATGATTTTCTAAAGCGTTCTTTAAATTCACACCGACACTCCCTTTGGTGACATTATAAATTAGGTAACATTTTCTTGATTATATTTAACATTTCCAAAGGATGCAATCAAAAACAAATAACAAAATATGAACAATCTTTATCTTCATCAAAATAGCTGTTTACTTTCACGGTATTTGAATCCCGATAAAATTCTTATTTTATTGAGAATATAAAAGGGAGCATAATAACTCCTTCTCATTTTCCCATCTTGTTAACAAATGCCTTCGTATGAGGGGTGTGCGTCTTTCTTTTTGTGCTTAAAACAAACAGGAATTATGAACTAGGTTATTCGATTCATTTTCATGGATAAGCAGGATTTATCCACCAATCCCTTTCTATAAAGTGGTAAAATATATACTGATTGTAACTTTAGTATTAGAGGAGAATGTCATGAAAACTTTGGACGTTCAGGCGTTGCACAAAGCAATTGACCATACGCTGGAACAGTTAAAAAAGCAATCAGATGAAATGGCTAAAGTCAAAAAAAGCGTTGAAGCCATCACATCCCTTGACGATGCCTTAAAAGGAAAAGGCGGAGATGCGATTCGTGCTTTCTACGAAGAATGCCACACTCCGTTTCTTCAGTTCTACGAAACTTTCATTGACGAATATGAATCAGCATTGAAAAAAATTAAAAATGCATTGAATTCCTTGGAGCCGAATCACAACGGATATATTTCGCAATCATTTCTCGATCATGAATTGGAACAAGGCTTAAACGCGGCTGATCGAACAACGAAACATTTGGTGTCCAAAGCCAACGCCGCCATTTCAAAAGTCAGCCATATTGTCGATCTGCCAGGTTTAAATGACAACGAATTTCATGAGCAGAATAGAAAAGCATTGACTGACATCAATCAGACGATTGAAAAGCTGCATACGTTTGACAGGGAACAAACAAGCGCCCTCAAAACTGCTGAAAACGATCTTGAGACGATGCAACAATACATAAAAAGACTTGAAAAAATGTATACGGGGCCTAAAATTGAGATTGCCGCCTATCAAAAAGGATCGATTTTAAAACCGGATGAGTTGGATGCTTTGAGCGGGAATCAAGAGACAGCGATGGGAGTCATGTTGGACAAGCTTGATAAGAGATCAAAGCTTGAAAAAGAGATTGGCGAAGTTAGTGAACATGATATCAAAATTTCCAAGTTAAAGAAGAAGCTTGATGATTATGACTTTTCAACAGCTTCAGAGTTTTATGAGCTTGCCAAGGAAATTGGATATGAAAATCTTTCCCCTTGGCAACAACGGTATTTCAATGGAATCGAAGGCTCTCGTAATTTTGGCAATTCCATTAAAGGAAGTGCTGCAGGAATCAAAAATGCAGTTGTCGATACTGCTGTAGGCATATGGGACATGATCGCTCACCCAGACGAAACGATTGAGGGCATTAATTATACGATTCATCATCCCGTAAAAGTATTTAATATTATGAAACAGGGGATTGAAGAGTCTTACGAGCGAGATGTAGTCAATGGCGATTCTTATACCCAAGCTAGATGGTTTAGCTATGCCGTTGGAATGGTCGGTACATCGATTGTTAGTTCAAAAGGCGTTGACAAAGTAGGAAAAGTGGCCAAAGCGGGGAAGGTTGGACAGGTCACAGCCAAAGCGAGTAAAGCTTCTAAAAAAGTAGCGAACAAAACGATTAAAGCTTCGAAAGAGGCTGTGGAAAAAAGCGTAGCGTCTTTTAAAAAATCGATGCAAAGGGTCGCTTCCAAAGTAAAAGGGATTCAAAT